>JBIKKS010000263.1:0-3960 GCA_044360235.1 Flavipsychrobacter sp.
CTCAATTTTTGATTCAGCCCCTTTTATAATTGGGGTAAATGTAGGTTGGTATGTATTATTATAGTTTATAAGCAAAGGCCCTCACTGCCCCGCCGGTAGAAGAGATGCGACGCAAAGCCCGCTGATGGGAGTGTGATGGCTGGTAGCCAAAAGGAAAACGAATGAAATAAAATTTATTTGCTGAATGATGGTTCTGTGTGGATTTTTACTGCTCGAGGTTGTTGGTCTGAAATAAGACCAACAACGGCAGTATACTATTATTTGTGTTGTGTAGCTTTGATAGCTAGGACGTACTTGTACACGGCATCTTTTTGGGTTGCTGTTAGATTTGCTCTGGGTGCCATTTCGTCAATGATGTTTTGCCATTGTTCAGTAGTGCGGGTATGGATGTTCATTGCGTCGTGACAGTTAGTGCAGGCTCCGGTATAGATGGTGTAGCCATTGGTAAGGGTTTGCAGGGTTACCTCTTTGTAGGTTGCCTGTATTGCGGTCAGTTCTTCGTTGCCAGGAGCAATGACTCCGTTTTTGGATTTCTTGGCTGGTGCTGGGTCGGGAATGGAGGATGTGGCACCGACTGTTGTAGACGGAGGAGTGGGTGTTGTTTTATTTTTCTTGAATACGCTGCATGCTGCGATGGTAAGGGTGAGTGATGCAACGATGGCTATTTTTAGGGGTCTCATAAATTTTTCTAGTTTTTTTAGGTCAAAGTGATTCTATTGATGCTGCATAAATATACAGGACATTAATAATTTTATTTGTGTTGGCAGGGGTTTTCACAAGATTAGCAACCTTCTTTTACTGGACGGGTGTCTATGCATCCTGACGAAAATGTAGCTGGTAGCAATTGCTGAATGAAGCTGGCATCGGGGTGCATTCTGATTCTTTCGCCGAAGGAGAAGATTTGTATTCTTATTATCTCTTTTTTCAGGTCTACCAAGTATTTAGCGGCTATGTGGTCTGGCATAAGCAGCCCGTTTATGTACAACTGGTTTTGTTTTTTTTCTACAGTAAATCCTTTGACCTGATCGACTAATCTGTCGGTCATGAGGCGGTACATTAGAGTGTTCTCTTCAGATGTTGTAGCTGCGGCGACTGGTGTTTGTTGTGCTTCTGATTTGGTGGTGGTTTTAATTGGTATGTCTTTTCCTTCTTTGTTGGGCAGGTCTGTATTCGCTACTTGCTGTGCAGTAGAGGAAGCGGTGGCAGCGGTGCTTTTTTTCTTTGTTTTGAGGAAGGAGGGTTTGACCCATGCAATGGAGGCGGTGATAATACTAATGATGATGATAGTAGCCACCATGCGGCTGTAGCTGAATGTGTTCTTTTTCATTTCCATGATGCGTTGAATACGATTGAATAATTGATTTGATTGTCCGGTAGCTGCAACTACAATAAGCGGAGCAGCAGGGCGCCTAGCTGCAAGTGCTACTAGTGCAGAGGCATAAGAAATAGGCTCGGTGGTATGATGGATGACGAGGTCGTCGCAGCTGTGTTCTCTTTCGCGTCTGGCAATAGAGGATATTATCCATACAAACGGATTGAAAAAGAGGATGGTTTCAACAATGGTTTGTAGCATATTGATGAAGTAATCGTGGCGCTTGATGTGAGCGAGTTCATGCAATAGAATAGTTTCTAGTTGCTTTGTATCTAGTTGGGCGACAGCAGCTAGAGGCATGAGAATGACGGGCTTTATGAAGCCGACTACCATAGGTACTTGTGCTTTGGCAGAGATTAAGAGCTTTACAGATTTATTGAGCTGAATGCGTTTTGCCTGTGTTGTGAGGAGCTCATTCAGAGTGGTGTCGGGTTGAAAGGTTTTGCTGTTTTTGAGAGAGAAAAGCTGGAATATGCCGGCTGAGAGCCTTGCCAGCATCAATGCCAAGCCTATGACATAAAATGAGCATAGCCAAGGAGAAAATGTGTTGAGATATGCCTGAAGTGATTGCAGATCAGATAAGACACTGGTAGGAGAAATAGGAGGTAGTGGTAGCCAAAAGATAGTAGTACCGTTAGTGCTGGCGGCAAGTAGTTGTAGGTTGGCTAGTGTAAAAGACTGGAATTGCTGCCACCACGTAGCTATAAACCACACCTGCAAAATGGTGAGTGCTGATAAGGACAAATGGTATCGGGCATTAGCTGATGTGGCTGGTACTGCCTTGAAAACCAGCCATAGAGCTGTGTATACGGCAAAACCTTGTGCGAGGGAATAGATTAATGTCCATGACAATGATTGAATCCAGATAGCCATTGTTTTATAGTTTTTAAGAGTGATTGTTTTGTAATAACAGAATGTTGTTGGTTGAGGACTTATTTTTTAGCTTTTTTATCGAGATACTCCCTTATCATGTCTAGTTCTGAATCGCTTGCTTTGTGATTGCCGAGGGCTTGGATAACTAGTTGCATTGCTGATCCGTTGAATACTGAGTCTATTAATCGCTTTATTATTTGTCCCTGTGCCTGTTCTTGATTGACTGACGCTGTGTACACATGCGCTTTGCCAAGTGCTACTCTGCTCAGTAATTGTTTTTCGAGCATGATTTGCATTTGCTTGAGAGTGGTGGTGTAGCCGGCCTCTTTTTTGAGGGCTAGCTTATCATGTACCTCTCTTACTGTGGCTGGGCCATGTGTCCATAGAATATTTAGAATTTCCAGTTCTGCTTCTGTTGCTTTAATTTCTTGCTGTTCGCTCATCTACGATTATTTTCGTAGTCAAATCTACGATGTTTATCGTAATTGCAAAATAATTTTTGTGGAGATTTAGGATTTTAACAAAAAATCTTTTGGAGAGGTGGTGTTGTATTAGGGTGGGGAGTAGTGGAATGGAAAGTTAGGCTGGATGCACTGCTGTAACAGAAGGCAGAGGAATGCTTGATATGCAAAGCTGCTCACTGCCCCGCCGGTACAAGAGAGCGACGCAAAGTCCGCTGCTAGTAGTGTAAATGCTGGTAGCCAAAGTGGTAATATGTGGTGATATAGGGTGGTGGGGAGAAGAGTTGATACACAATTAACCCATAAGTGATTTTTGGATAGGTAAATTCCGTACTTTTGCACACCGAAAATAAATGCCTGTCGGAAATAAATAGACGACAGGATTTTTTTTTGAAAGGATAAAACAAGTACAAAAACAATAAAATGGACATTCGTAACATTGCGATCATTGCACACGTTGACCACGGAAAGACGACACTGGTTGATAAGATTCTTCACACTACAAATGTGTTTCGCGACAATCAGGAGACAGGCGAACTGATAATGGACAGTAACGATCTGGAACGCGAGCGTGGTATCACGATTCTGGCTAAAAACGTATCTGTAACTTACAAGGGCGTAAAAATAAATGTAATTGATACTCCAGGTCACGCCGACTTTGGCGGAGAGGTGGAGCGTGTGTTGAAGATGGCTGATGGTGTGTTGCTGCTGGTAGATGCGTTTGAAGGTCCGATGCCACAGACTCGTTTTGTGCTACAAAAGGCGCTGAACCTGAACCTGCACCCGATAGTGGTGATAAACAAAGTGGATAAGCCTAACTGCCGCCCTGATGAGGTGCATGATGCGGTGTTTGAATTATTCTTTCAGCTAGATGCTACTGAAGAGCAGTTGAACTTCCCAACGATATATGGTTCGTCTAAGCAAGGCTGGTTTAATACCTCGCTGACACCTACTGAAGATATAACTGTGCTGCTGGATACGATACTGGAAAAAGTGCCTGCCCCAAAGGTAGTAGAAGGTCCTGTGCAGTTGCAGATAACATCGCTTGATTATTCGTCGTTCCTAGGTAGGATAGCGATAGGTAAGATAACACGTGGTGTGCTGAAAGAGGGACAACCTGTGATGCTATGCAAAATAGATGGTAGCATGGTGCGTAGCCGTGTGAAGGAGCTGTATGTGTTTGTGGACATGGGTAAAAAACGTGTAACAGAAGTGCAGTGTGGTGATATATGTGCGGTGGTGGGTATAGAAGGC
>JBIKKS010000265.1:0-3957 GCA_044360235.1 Flavipsychrobacter sp.
CCCCTGCTTATTGTGCCCATTTCTGCCGATAGGTCCATGGCAGCAGCTCCATTGATAGTCACCGCATTAATGGCCTCTTCGGGGGTCATTTTTAGTTGTGTGCAGGCAATAGTGAGCAGCAGGGGCACATTGCCCGATGGGCAAGAGCCGGGGTTGTAGTCGGTAGCTAGACATACAGGCAAGCCAGCATCAATTATTTTGCGGGCAGGTTGGTATTGTATACCCAAAAAGAAAGCAGCCCCAGGCAGTAGGGTGGGCATGGTGGTGCTACCTTTCAGTGCAGCTATCTCTGCGTCGCCCACACACTCCAGGTGATCTACGCTCAGTGCATTATGTTTCACCCCTACTTGTACACCACCCGAATAGTGTAGCTGATTGGCATGTATTTTTGGCTTCAGCCCATATTTCCAGCCAGCCTCTAGCAGTAGTTCTGTTTCTTCTATACCAAAGAAGCCTTGTTCGCAAAACACATCCATGTAGTCTGCTAGTCCTTCCCCTGCTACTTTGGGTAGCATAGTGTCTATAATAAGTTGGACGTACGCTTTTTTATTTTCCTTATACTCCTGTGGATATGCATGTGCAGCCAGAAATGATGCTTTGACAGGGATGCGAACATTTTCTTTTATTCGGCGTATTACACGCAGCATTTTCAGTTCACCTTCTGTACACAGTCCGTAGCCGCTTTTAATTTCAATAGCCCCTGTGCCCTGAGCCATTACCTGGTGCAGTCGTTCCATGCTTTGCTCATAGAGTTCTTGCTCCTCCATTTGGTTTAGTTTGTGGGCAGAGTTGAGTATGCCGCCGCCTTTGCGGGCTATTTCTTCATAGCTTACACCCTTTATTCTATCCACAAACTCGCCTTCTCTGGGTGCAGCAAAAACCAGATGGGTATGACTATCGCACCAAGCGGGCAACACCATTCTACCAGTAGCATCAATTGTTTCATCTGCATTGGTATCGGGCAATGAACTCATAACCCCATAGTCGAGGACAATACCGTTTTCTGATACGAGCCATGCATTGTCTATATGTGGTATATGCGCCATATCGGCACCAGCAATGTTGTTGGGTATTGAGGTTGCATTATTGGCAGCTACCTGATGTAGTTGTTTGATATTGGTAATGAGTGTGCGCATTTGTGGAGTGTGTTTGTGGAGCAGATTCTAATGTACTACCCATTATTATACTATCTGGGGTAATATCTGTTATAGAACGTCAGGTAGTCGGCTACTTGCTTGTCTGCAAACATTTTTTTGTAGTTAAAGCCAGAAATAATGCAGGTACTTATTTCTTCTGGTTTGTATGGGTTCATTACGCTAGATGAGCTGAGCTCGCTAAGGTATTTGGTAGCTGCAGCGGCATTGGCAAAGTTTTTCACCACTACTATTCCCTGATCCATTTTATACAAGTCAATGAGTGTTTGCAATCCTGAAGATGCATACTTAGCAGAGTCGAATGAAGTGATAGCTTTTTTCAGTTTACCTGTTCTTGCGTCCAGTCCTTGTAGCACTATGAGGCAGTAATGTGCACTATCGGCATGATAGGCATACATCTTGGGTATTTCTGGTTCTGCTGGTTTTGAGGGCGTTACTGGCTCTGCTACTGGGGCTCCGGCTGGTTTGCCGTCAGGTGATTTTTTATCATCTTTGGGTTTTGCAGCCGTTGCTGGTCCTTCTTTATACCAAGATGGTTTGCCATTGTTGCTACGCACATCTCCAACGTATTGCTTCACAGATTTTGCCCATGTGGTCAATGAATCTGAAGGGTTGGCTTTAATAAACTTCGATATCAATGAGTCTGCTTTATCATAGTCTCCGGCACCTGCTGTCGCCATTGCTTCAGTGACCTCAAATCTCTTTTTGTATACAGGATGTTTGTACTTTGTTTTACCTAGTTCTGCCCTCATGCCAGCCTCGGTGTATTGGTGTTGCATCAGCAATTCATAGGTTTTGTCAAAGTATGTAGCTACTTCCGCCGTTGCTTCATCGCTCATTTTGCTTTCACTGTTGCTATTAGACAACATGCTCGCATATTGCGATTTTGGGTACTTGCTCAACAGTTCATTGGCATAACCCTGCGCTTTATCTAAGCTATTTTGCTTCAGCGCTATCTGGTATCTTAGAAAAAGTTCTTCCTCTTTCTGATTGTGGTTGGGGTATCGTTTGCTTAGGGTATCCAGCGTATTAGTAGCTTGTTTGTAGTCGCTTAGTTGTTTGATGTATGCTTTGGCTAGCAATATGAATGCTTTTTGTTGTGTTTTTATTGCTTGCTCTTTCTGTGTAGCGGAGTTGGGTATGGTAGCCAGCAGGCTTTCTTCGGTAGGTATACCATCTTTTAATACCAGTTTGCCTACTTTCACCTCAGTTTCCTCGTCATCTTTTGTAGCAGAGCCGGGGTCTGATTTAGTAGTGCCAGCAAGCGGTGCGGCAGATGCTCTTCTCCAGTTGTCGCTAAGCGGTCTGTTGCCCCATTTTCTTTTGAAGTCGGCACTGCCCTGAGCCATTAAAGCCGGATTGGCAAAATACCATGCTGGTCCTGTGGGGGCACTGCCATCGGGTGTTACCTCTTTAAGTGCAGAGGCAACAGGGTTTTCAGCATTAAATATGCTATCATCACGTTTTTTCTCTAGTGCTCTTATTTGTTTTCTTACAATACTTTGCTGGTCTTTTTTGCTCATTGATGCCAGTCTAAGCAAGCTATCCAGCTCTTTTATGGTGTTGGCAGGACCAGCCAATTCATTCAACCCTGTGCTTTTTTGTATGGCTGCTAGTATGGTTTTGTCTTTAGATGCAGATCCTGCATATTTTGCAGAGCTGTCGTAGGCTATTTTAGCGTTAGAGTAGCTGGCAGTAGAGTAGTACACATCTCCAAGGGCCGCAAATGACAAGGCTTTTTGTTGTTTGGTAGCCTTGGGTGTTTTGGTGCTTTTAGACAAGTAGGTAATAGCTTCATCATTTTTATTTGCCTTGGCAGCTAGTTTACCCAACACAAAGTATACCTGATCGTAATAGCTGGCATACTTGTTGTCTTTCAGCATTTTTTTCAGTGGCACCATAGCGTCAGCTACTGCACTACCCGCCATTAGTTTGTTGTAGGCTATGTATTTGCGGGTGTAGAAGTCCATTTCTATTTTGGGGTAATGGTCTAGCACCTCTTCGTAGCTGACTGCTGCTGCTGCATATTCGCCCATGTTTTGCAGTAGTTGTCCGTTCAGGAAAGCCATGCGAAGTCGCAGCCACTCAGGTAGGTTGTTGTCGTCAACGGCTGTGTATAGTTGTTTTGAAGCCTCAGTGTAGTTTTTAGCCTCCATATAGGCAAATGCTTTTTCTACTGCCAGCCTTCCGGTAAGGTTGTCGGGCAAATTGTCATCAAATTCTAATAGGGATAGTACTGATTCGCCGTTTTCTATTTGCCCTGCAGTGGTGTAAGTGCGTGCCAGCCACAACAGAGCATCATTATGTACAGATTTGTGCTGCAAGAAACCGAGTTTAGATTTCTTCTTTTTTTCTACTATAGATGATGATGTCTTTGGGCGTGCATAATAGCTGCTTCTGCCACTATTTTTACCCTTTTTAGATTTTTGTTTGTTGCTTATGATGTACTTGAATGCAATAGATGCGTTTTCATAGCTTCCCTTGTAATAGTATGCTTGTCCCAGGAGCAGATACATATCATTAGACCACTTGACCCTAGGGTCATGTATTTGTATGCCTACTGAAACTTTGTGCACAATACTATCCATATCGGCTGCCATCAACGATGAGTCCTTATTGGGGTTGAATGGAAACATGCCAATTATTGAGTCATAGTTTTCCTTATTTACCCTCCTCATGTTCAATTCAGCCTCTTCCATTTTTCTATTCGCATTAAAATAGTAATTATAATGCGTAAAAGAGTTTTGGGTTAGGCGGCGTACAGGTCCCCACTTTTTCTTCAACATTGATTTGTTCGACCATT
>JBIKKS010000267.1:0-3948 GCA_044360235.1 Flavipsychrobacter sp.
TAGCATCACACCAGGCGCTACTTTTACTTGGACTCGTGGTTATGAAGCAGGTATTGCTAATCTTGCTGCATCAGGATCTGGTAATCCTACAGAGAGACTGAACAACACTACTTATATCAGTGTTCCTGTTACTTATCAGTATACTATCATTGCCAATGGTTGTTCTAACTCTCAGAATGTAACAGTACAGGTGCGTCCTTCACCAGTGCTTACTTCTAACACAGCAGTAGTATGTAGCGGTGCACCTTTCACTTACAATCCGGTAAGTTATACATCAGGTACACAGTTTGCATGGAGCCGCAGTGTGACACCAGGGATCAAACCAGATACAGCAGATGGCACAGGTAGCATCACAGATGTACTGACACACACACAAAGCACACCAGTAATAGTAACATATGATTATGCGCTTACAATATTTGGTTGTGTAAACATGCAGAATGTAATAGTAACTGTAAACCCTGCACCAGCTGCCGGTGTTATAGCTACATACACTTCTACTAGCCTTTGCAACAATGCTATGTATATGAACTTTGGAGCAGCTACAGCAGCAGCACCAGGTACAACCTATAGCTGGAGCGCTACAAATGCTACCATACATTCTACCAGCAGCGACGGTCAGTATGCACTGGTTAACTTTACTACTCCAGGTAATGCTACAGTGACGCTTACTACCAGAACAACTGCTACTACATGTACCAACAGCTCTGCTACTTACAATGTAAATGTAGGTTCAGGTACTACACCATCGCCAGAGGTTATATACTTTGATGGTCAGTTTATATGCAAGCAAAATGATGTGAAGTCTTACCAGTGGGGTTATGATGATGCATCTACATTTGACTCTACAATCCTGGTAGGTGAAACTAACCAGAACTATGCTAATGCATTCCCTGACTTTGCTAAGAGAAACTACTGGGTTATCACTACGCATACCAACGGTTGTGTTGTAAAAACATTCTTCAACAAACCAACTGGAGTTGCAGATGTAAACACAGCTACTGCCGAAATGAAAGTATATCCTAACCCTGCTAGCAGCCACATCAATGTAGAGGTGAGCCGCACAGTGAAAGGTGCCATATACATGGAGGTGTACAATATGCTGGGTCAGCAGTTGCAGCATCTAGATGCTACCGACAACAAAGCTCAAATAGGTATATCTGAACTTCCTGCAGGTGCATACATTGTAGATTGCTACAGCGATGGTATTAAAGTAGCAGCAGCAAGGTTCATAAAAAACTAATCATTCAACATTAAAAATCCCGTAGATGAAAAAATTATTTTTCTTGTTGATAGCAGCCAATGGGGCGTTATCAGCCATCGCACAGGCACCGGATACTACCAAAAAGTATACGGACGATGCGCTGCCTCGGTGGGTATTCGACATCAATCTTATGGGTGGCGTACTCACTCATGATATTACCACCACCAATCCCGTATTGAACTATACCAATGCGCTGAACTCTTCAGGTATCAGTGGTTTGAAATTTGAGAATGGGGTGTCTTATGGTGGCAATGCTCAAGTAGGTTTCTTCTTTGACAGAAAAAGCCATTGGGGTATAGGAACCGGTATCATGTACAAGATGCAGACCGGTGACGTAACCATGGATAAATACAAAGCCGAGTATCAGTCGACTGATGGTAGTGGTAATATCTTCCGTCAGATTATAACTGCTGGCTCTCCTATAAAAGAGGAGTTGAAAATTACCAACATCAGCATACCAGTATTGTTGAAGTACAAGCACAGATTTACTAAGCGTGTAGGTATATCAGCTGATGCAGGTTTTGTATACAACGCAATGCTGAAAAACGAATACACTACCAATGCTGCATTTGATTATGAAGCGATATACAAATACGAAAAATCTGGTGGTAACAACATAGCTGTATATGACAATGCTTCTACACCTAGCAACACCAGCTTGCTTGTAACACGCAATCATTATGCAGCTACTAACCCCAATGGTAATGTAAATGACTACTTCACTACTCAGCGTATCAACGGATACAATGTAGGACTGGGTGTAGAGCCAACCAACAAAAAGGGTGATGTATCTTATGTACAGAGCTCTGTAGGTTTCTTGTTTCAGCCTTCATTCAGCTATTATCTCTCAGACAGGGTGGCATTGAATATAGGTGGTTACTTTATGTATCAGATGTTTACACATGCTGCAAACGGTGCCCGTCTTACAGACAAAGTGGGTGAGTACAACTCATTCTTGAACAATGTAACTACTACCAATGCTACGTCTTATGGTGGTAACCTAGGTCTACGTTTTTACTTCTCTAAATTCAGTGATAGAGATAAAGACGGAGTGCCAAACAGATTTGATAAGTGTCCTTATGTACCAGGTTTGCCGCAGTTTGAAGGTTGCCCTGATACAGATGGTGATGGTATACCAGATTCACAAGATTCTTGTGCTGATGTACCAGGTCTGAAACACCTGAATGGTTGTCCTGATAGTGATGGTGATGGTATACCAAACTACGACGATGCTTGTCCTTACCAGGCTGGCCCTGCTAAGTTCATGGGTTGTCCTGATACAGATGGTGATGACATACCAGATAGTGAAGACAAATGTCCTAACGAAGCTGGTCCGGTAGCTAACGATGGTTGCCCAATACCACCGCCACCACCACCACCATTGCCTCCGCCAGCACCTATCCGTGAGCACGACATGACTGAGCCAATCCTGTTTGAAATAGGTAAAGCTAAAATCAGCGAAGTGTCTTACCCAATATTGGCTGAAGCAATCATGGAATTGAACACACATGAGAATGCATACATCATGATAGAAGGTCACACAGACATCACTGGTGGCAATGCTATCAACGATGCGCTATCTTTCAGACGTGCAAACGCAGTACGTAAGTATCTGATAGACATGGGTGCAAATCCTAAACACATGGTAGCTGTGGGTCATGGTAGCAGAACGCCAATAGCTGATAACAACACAGCAGAAGGCAGATCTAAAAACCGCAGGGTTATCATGTCGCTGAAACACAGATAATAAAAGGGTTAGCAATAACTCAATACAATATAAGGGCTGCACCAAACGGTGTGGCCCTTTTTTATTGGCAATATTATTTGTTGATTTTTTATGGAATGTTGTGTGTGGTGCGTCTTATTTAAGAACTAAATAAACAAACTATCATGGACAGTAACACACTAAACCACGCCGACTATCTGGATGTAATATTTTACAACAGGAACAAAAACTATGGCGGATATCAGCTCCGCAGAACCTATGGCGACCGTATGGGTAAGGCAGTAGGAACCTTGTTTGGGATACTGGCAGCAGGCGTATTAATAGCTATGCTGTATAGCCCCAAAACTGATGCAAATGCAGGGATTATAAGTTGCCCCATGGTGCCTGTAGAGTTGACAAAATTTACGGAGGTGAATATTACTCCCAAATCTTCTGCTGTTGAACATCCCAAACCAGAGCCAGTAAAAGCTAAAACAAATGCATTTAGGGAGCCGGTAGTAACCAAAGACCCTATAGAGCCCGCTAAACAAATGAGTACTGTTGCAGCCTTGAAAACTGGTGAACCAGGTGCAGGCAATGAGGTCGGAAATACTGGTGGCAGTGATGGGAAAATAGGGGATGGCACTGGCAATGATAAGGGTAATGGTGGACCAGTAATAGTAGTACCAGAAATACCTAGAAAGATAGCAGAGTTAATGCCCGCTTATGATGGCGACATGCAGAAATATCTTGCAGATAATGTTAGGTATCCCGAGCAAGCAAGAAATGCAGGTATAGAAGGCAGGGTAATAGTGGAGTTTGTGATAGATGAAGAGGGTAGGGTGACAATGGCTCATGTGGCTAGAGGCATAGGTGGTGGCTGCGATGAAGAGGCACTGAGGGTAATAAACGCAATGCCAAAATGGAAACCCGGCAAGCAGAATGGAAGGGCAGTAAAAGTGTTTTTCTCACTGGCTGT
>JBIKKS010000268.1:0-3942 GCA_044360235.1 Flavipsychrobacter sp.
CACACACACCAAGGAGCTAAAAAATGGAAAATCATTGTTATTGCTTGTAGAAAAAGATTTTAAATGTATCGATGCTCCACCCCACGAAGATCAGTCTGACAACTACGAAAACCCATTGTTATCGTGCAGTTAATGTTGATAGTAGCATTATAACAATACAGGTAGGTATATTCCAGAGAATCAATTATTTACAAGAGCCGGTTGAGCCAAATGACCTTTGAGGAAATATATGATGGGCATAAAGACATGGTCTTTAACCTATCGCTCAACTATGTACAGAATTATGAAGATGCAGAAGAAATAACTCAGGATGTGTTTGTGTCGGTATATCATTCTATTGAGAAATTTGAAGAGAAGTCGAGCATAACTACCTGG
This sequence comes from Flavipsychrobacter sp., assembly GCA_044360235.1. Classification (GTDB taxonomy): domain Bacteria; phylum Bacteroidota; class Bacteroidia; order Chitinophagales; family Chitinophagaceae; genus Nemorincola. The sequence goes on from JBIKKS010000268.1 coordinate 376, forward strand.
ATATATAGAATCACCATCAACAAATCACTAGATCATATTAAGGCAAAAAACCGCAAGAAAAGGTTTGGTGTTATATCGGTATTACTAGGTATAGGAGATAAAAAAGAACCTGATGTAGGACATTTCAACCATCCAGGCGTGCAACTAGAGCAAAAGGATGCAATTCAAAATATATTCAATTGCATCAACGAGCTACCGGACAATCAGAAAACGGCGCTGCTGCTGAGTAAAACCGAACAGATGTCGCAAGGGGAAATAGCCATTATTATGAACCTATCTGTAAAGGCAGTAGAATCCCTGATACAAAGAGCTAAAACAAATTTGGCAAAAAAACTAGAAGATGCCGAAGGATAACAAAAGTTTTATCGTCTATTGATATACAAAGAGTTATGAAACACGAAGTAGATACTGATTTTTCATCTTTACTGAGCACTATCCAGAAAGTAGATGCCCCACCTTTTTTGCTGACACGCATTAAGGAAAAAATAAAAACTAACCCTGAAATAAAGATAGGGTTAGGTTGGGTATTTGCTGGAAGTGTGTCGCTGATGTTGGTACTAGTAGTGAATGTGGTAGTGATGAGTAAAAGCAATGTAAAGAACCAGCAAACAACCAACCTTGTAGCATCAATGAATTTGGCTCCAGACAATATATTATATCAATAATCAAAATGAACAAGATAAAATTCCTTTCTATACTGGCCATTGGACTTCTGATATCAAATTTGATGCTTATAGGCTATGTAGTTTATAACAAAACAGATAGACCTGATAAGAATAATAAGAATAGACAACCAGGCCCTAGAAATATTGTTATTGAAAAACTACACTTTACAGAAGCGCAAATAACACAATATGATGAATTGATACAATGGCACAGATCTGAAATAAATAAGGCACAGGGAGAGCTTATGAGATGTAAAAACAGACTATACGTTACCCTTGCTGAAAATAGTACCGATAGTACGTTGAAAAATAAGTGTTTTGAAGATATAGCTGCGGCACAAAGAAACATAGAACTGATACACTACAAACATTTTGAGGATATAAAAAAACTATGCACCAGCGAACAAGGTCAATACTATGAGCTATTGACCCAAGAAATAGCAGAACTGTTTGCACCTCATCGTCCTAAACGCCCATAACCTGTGTACAGGCATCTCACTGTAGTTATTCTGTCGATGTTATGCACTTATAATAGCAGTGCTCAGAACACAGTACGTGTACTATTTAGAAGTACATGGGGCAATAGCCCATTACTACTAGATAGCAGTGTGTATGCCACCAAAGACACGAGTAATGTAGCCATCACCAACCTGAAGTACTATGTATCCGGTATTACGCTTCTACACAATAGTCACTTAGTATATTCTGAGCCCAATAGTGTGCATCTGATAGATGCGAGAATGCCCAGCAGTAGTAAAGTTTTGCTGCATTTACCCAAGGATGTGTTTTATAATAGAATCAGTTTCAATTTGGGCATTGACAGTATGACGAATGTATCGGGTGCAATGGGTGGCGACTTTGACCCTACAAAAGGTATGTATTGGACATGGCAAAGTGGGTACATTAACTTTAAGCTGGAAGGAAAAAGTAATGCATGCCCAACCCGAAATAATGAGTTTCATTATCATTTGGGTGGATACAGCTATCCTTTCAGTAGTATGCAGCCAATAGTGCTGAACATAGCATCTACAGACAGTATTGTAATAGAGGCAGATGTTGCAGCTTTTATAAATCAATATGACCTAGGCACGCAAAACAGTGTTATGATTCCTGGTCTTACCGCTGTATCTATGTCCAGGCAAGCTGCTGCAATATTTAGTGTCCGCAAATGAAAAAGTATTTTATACTTAGTTTTATAGTATGGGTGATGCTAGTGGCACTAAGAGGCGACAAGGCAGCCCTATTCAGAACACCTGAGCATTGGCCCAAACCTACCTACAACTTTGACAAAAATCCACTGTCAAAAGAAAAGATACTACTGGGTAGAGCATTATTTTATGATCCTATATTATCTGCCGATAGTACTATATCCTGTACCAGCTGTCACTTGCAGTACACTGCTTTTACTCATGTAGACCATACCCTTAGTCATGGCATAAACGGGCGAATAGGTACTCGCAATGCACCTGCACTAACCAATATGGCTTGGGGCAAACTATTTATGTGGGATGGCGCTATCAATCATCTGGATATGCAACCACTGGCGCCCATAAGCCACCCTGACGAAATGGGCAGCAGCATAGACACCGTGCTATTTAGACTACGCAGGTCGAGTATCTACCCTGGGCTTTTTTACCAGGCATTTGGTGATAACACTATAACTGGTGAACATTTTCTGAAAGCTATATCGCAATTTATGCTAACAATAGTGAGTGCAAATGCTAAATATGACCAAGTGATGCGCAAAGAAAAAGGAATTGTTTTTACAGCGCAGGAAGCACAAGGGTACCAACTGTTTCGCATTCATTGTGCTTCATGCCACAAAGAACCCTTGTTTACAACTAATGACTTTAGGAATAACGGCCTGCCTATAGACACCACGCTAAATGACTATGGCAGAATGAAAATAACCCAGAACCCAAAAGATACATTGTGCTTCAAAGTACCCAGTCTGCGGAATGTAGAGTTTTCGTATCCTTATATGCACGATGGTAGATTTGCTTCATTGCAACAAGTAATCAATCACTATACATCTGGCATACAACAAAGCTCGACATTATCGCCATTGTTGAGTAAACCGATAATGTTATCTTCCAACGAAAAAGTGGATCTAGTGGCTTTTCTGCTGACCCTTACTGATAAAGAATTTCTATTCAACAGGGCTTATTCATTTCCTAAAGAAATATTTATGCCTGCACCGAAGGAATAATGAATGTGCGTCGTCTAAAATAATACAAACACATACAAAACAGGAAAAAATGAGAAAAACAATAATAGCCGCAGCACTATTGCTAACAGGCAATACTCTGGTGGCACAGACGAACCCTGCCATAACAAAGTGGCTAAGAAACACAACCGGACTTACCGGCAGGCACTATGTGAGTGGCAACTCTACCCCATTTACCGACCCAGACTCTGCTAATGTGCAGACCGTACTATACTCTACCAATTGGGTATATATACGCACTAAAGGCATACCGGGCTACATAACAGGTCCTTTTCTGGATGGAAATCCATCTTTAGCCACGAGCCAAAATGCGATCTTTAAGGTGTCGCTCAATCCCGTAGCAAATACTGGAACTCCAACTGCAACTACTGGCGGAAATATAGGTTTGTTTATCAACGGTGTGGCATTATTTGACTACAGAGATGGAGTATCATGGAAAAATAGCACTAACGCGCTGGCTGGTGGGCCTGCAGGTGGCATGGGTGATAATGTATGGAACAGAGATGCAGTAGTGGCTGAAAAAGGCGGATTTGACTGCTCTAAAGGACACCCAGCAATGGGCAACTATCACCACCATCAGAACCCAAGCGCATTTAAACTAGACCGGACTGTGATATCTACTATTTGCAATCTGTATGATGCAGATGGATTGTATGTTATAGATAGCACTGTGCA
>JBIKKS010000270.1:0-3913 GCA_044360235.1 Flavipsychrobacter sp.
CATCGGGTACTACCTCTGCTAGTCCGCCCACATTGGTTACTACCATTGGTTTCTCGAAGTGGAATGCTATTTGAGTTATGCCGCTTTGCGTAGCATGTTTGTAGGGCTGTACCACAAGGTCGGCTGCACTGAAGTAGTAACGCACCTCGCTATTGGCTATAAAATCGGTAGTGAGGTGAACTCTGTTTTGCAGGTGGTGCTGTGCTATAAGGTTATTGTTGGCTGTTTCTACTTCTTTGTTGTAGTATTCGCCAGCAGCTATCAATTCTATACCAGCAGCAGCGATACGTTCGTCGGCCATGGCTTGTAGCAGCCAGTCAAGCCCTTTGTACTCGCGAATGAATCCGAAAAAAAGGATGTATTTTTTTGAAGGGTCTAACTTCAGTCGAGTGCAGGCTTCATGCTTGCTTACTGCACTCAGGTAAATATCGTAAACAGGGTGAGGGGTAAAGAAAGCAGGCTTAGTGGTAAATGTTTGTACGTCTTTGAGTACGTCTTTGCTCATAGTCACAAAAGCATCTACAGCCTTTAAGAAGTAGTGAGTAAATTGTTTATCGCCCGGTCTCTGCTCGTGTGGAATGATGTTGTCTACTATGCATAGCACCTTGGTAGGGTTGTTCTTCTTAGCTCTGCGTAGTATAGTGCCAAAAGCTGGACCCATAAACGGTAGCCAGTATTTCACTAGTATCAGGTCATACTGTTCTGCATTCATGGCATTTCCAGTTTGCCACCAGTTGAGCGGATTTACAGAGTTTACTTCTGTGCGTATTTTTAGATCTGCAGGAGCAGGCTCGTCTGTGTATTGCGTTTTTCCTGGGAATAGAAATCCCGGGTATTGAAGTGAGAAAGACCAGATAGTGACATCGTGCCCTTCCTCTTGTAGTTGGTATGCCAGTCGCTCATTGAATGCTGCCAGCCCGCCACGTAGTGGGTGTGCTGTGCCTAGTATGGCTATTTTCATGATAGTAAGGTTTTAAAATCGTGTTGTGCCTGCTCGTAGTCGGCGGGTATACCTATATCCAAAAAGTAGGCTTCGCTTACATGACCATAAAACTTGCCTTCGTGTGTATAGTGCTCCAGATAGTCTTTTTCGAAAGAGCACTTCGTAGGTAAGTGATGGGTGAGCAGTGAATGTGTATTGATGATGTAGCAGCCAGCATTGATGGTGCCCTCATCGCGGTATTGTTTCTCTTCAAACGAGGTTATTACTCCTCGCTCATTTGTTTTTACTACACCATATCTGTCAAAAGCTTTCATGTTTTTGAGACCCAGCGTTACGGAAGCATGGTGTGCAAGGTGTGCATTCATTTGTGCTTTGAGGTCTGTCACAAACAAGGTATCCCCATTAAGTACCACCACATTATCGGCTGCGGCTTGATGAGCCGCCAGTAGAATGCCACCACCAGTGCCTAATGGTTCTTTTTCTATTACGCAATCTACCACAAACGGCAGCTCTTGTGTAGCCAGCCATTCTGTTATGACTTCGTGTTTGTAGCCTAGCGACAAAATGACCCTCACGCACCCCTGCTGTGCCACATACCTGAACAGATATGCCAAAAATGGTATGTCATTTACGGGCGCCATACATTTAGGGTAGGCGCCTATAACTCCCTGAAGTCTGGTGCCTAATCCGCCGGCAAGTATTATTACCTCCATTATATAATTGTGATGATTGTTGCTGCTAAAGTATGCAAATGTAGAAAGTAGTTGTGGTAAATTGGTTGGTTGTTCGCATGCCGTGAGTCTGTATATGTTAACAAATACAGTTACTTTTCACTTAAATGTACCCTAGATGCACCAATCCTATAGGTAGTAAACTAGCCATACGGGAGAATTGAAAAAATAAGCAGTAAATTCAACCGCTGAAATTAGCCAACCAAAATGTGTGGAATTCTTACAATAGTAAATACGGGTACCGAAACAGGCTCTGAAAACCTGATAGCTGCCTGCAGTATCATTAAACACCGAGGGCCGGATGATGAAGGATTGCTGACGTGGGTGCCAGACGAAGAACCTGTGATATGGGCAGGGGCAGATACTGCTGCATCTACCCACCAGCACTGGGGCTATGAGGTTTTGCGGCCAGGCGTGCGTTTTAAAGTGGGTTTTGGGCATCGTAGGCTCTCTATTCTCGACTTGTCGCCAGCGGGTCATCAACCCATGCGCTACGACCCTGCAGGGCTTGCTATAACCTTCAATGGCGAGGTATATAACTACAAAGAGATAAGGAAAGACCTGGAAGCTATAGGGCACAAGTTTGCTACTAAGACAGATACCGAGGTGATACTACACGCATGGGCAGAGTGGGGCGAGGCGTGCCTGCACCGCTTCAATGGTATGTTTGCCTTTGTAATTCTAGACTACAAAAAGAAACAACTTTATGCAGTTCGCGATAGGTTTGGGGTAAAACCACTTTGCTATTATAAAGCACCAGGTTCATTGTACCTGGCATCTGAAATAAAACAACTGCGCACAGCTCCTGGTTACAGCTTACAGCTTGATGATGATGTGGCTCGCCAATATCTGGGCTCTGGTGCGGTAGATTATTCTGAAGCTACTTTTGACAAACAAGTCAAGTACCTAAAGCCAGGTCATTACTTGCAAATGAGCCTGGATGGAGATGCACACAATTTCAGTATCAAACAATGGTATACCTTGCAGCCTACCGAATGGCGAGGTAACTACAGCGATGCTGCAGATAAACTGAGAGAGATACTGATAGATGCTGTAGACCTCCGATTGAGGTCTGATGTACCAGTAGGGTCTTGTTTATCTGGTGGGTTAGACTCATCGAGTATAGTTTGTATTGTGGCTGATTTGCTGAAGCAAAAAGGTGAAACAGCTGGACAAGAAACAGTGACAGCCTGCTATGAAAATGCCAGATTTGACGAGTGGAACTTTGCTAAACTGGTAGTAGAAAAAACAGGGTCCAGATCGCATCGCACATTTCCATCTTTCAGAAATCTTCAAGATGAGGCGGCACATTTTATTTGGCATCAGGATGAGCCTACTGGTAGTACGTCACAGTTTAGCCAGTGGTGTGTGTTTAAGGCCAGCCATGATGCAGGGCTTAAGGTGATGGTAGATGGGCAGGGTGCAGACGAACAGCTAGCAGGATATGGGGGCAATGATATTTCGTTTTACTCGGGTCTTATGCGCAAGTGGCAGTTCGCTGGGTTGATGAGTGAGGCGCTAGCCTACAAAAAGGAAAAAGGACGATGGCCAATAGGCTTTTTGCTGAATGCACTAAAGCTGAACACTGGTATGCAAGTACCTATGCAGATAGCCGACTGGCTGAGACCGGTACAAGTGGCATCGCTACATGCAGTGCCAGCACCCAATCTACAGCAAAACCTGCTACGTCAGGTGTACAATGAGCCACTACCAGCACTACTGCGCTACGAAGACAGGAACTCAATGGCGTGGAGCGTGGAGTCTCGTACACCATTTATGGATTATCGATTATTAGAGTTTACACTGGGGCTGCCAGAGCGGTTTGTGTATCACAATGGTACACGCAAAGCTATACTGCGTAGTGCTATGACAAATGTTATACCTCAGGCAATATCTGATAGAAGAGATAAGATGGGTTTTGTGACTCCTGAAGAAATATGGCTGAGGACCGATGGCAGAAAATGGTTTGAGGATGGTGTAGCAAAGACAGCCGCAATGTTTGATGGTAGATTGCTGGATGCTAAAGCAACCACAGCCCATGTACAGGAAATGATGGACGGTAAGCGGGAGTTTAACTTCATGCCTTGGCGGGTGCTTTGCCTTGGTGTGTGGTATGAGCAAATGGGCGGATAACCAAATAGAAGTACTTGTAGCAGCATATTTTGCTGTTTGTTTCACGATTGACAGAATATAAAATGGGCTGTTTCTGGTAAAAGGAAACAGCCCATTTTATTATTAG
>JBIKKS010000271.1:0-3910 GCA_044360235.1 Flavipsychrobacter sp.
TGAGGGCAGAGTATACATGTGTGTTGCCAGGTTATCATATGAACAAAAAACACTGGAACACCATATTGATGGATGGCGTAATGGCAAAAAAGATGCTACAGGACCAGATAGATGCTTCCTATAAACTAGTGGTAGCAACCATCCGCAAAAGTAAATCTGAACAAAAGTGATGTAGATATTACTTTTGCAGGATTATAATGGTCTAATGATGAGGTGGATAGTTGTTATTTTGCTAGTATTTATTGCTACTCAAGCTAAACTTAATGCTCAGGTTTTGATACCTATGAAGTATGTATCGGAGGATGAGAACCGATTACTTAAGGAGAATGATACACTTCGGTATTTTGCAGCATTAGGCGACAGTGTGAATGTTATAGCTATAAATGAAGAGGTTCCGTATTACAAGCTGGTAAATAAACGTAATAAATCTAAGGTAGTAGCTGAAGGTGGGATAATCCCCGACGGTGACGGCTACCTGCAGCACGGGCACTGGATACAATACCACGGCAATGGCGCTGCCGAAATAACTGGTAGCTATCTGAGAGGTAAGCCGGTAGGTAACTGGGAGACATACTATAAAGATGGGCGTGTAAAAACGTCTGCTCATTATGCATTGATAACTGACAAGGATGGAACCAATACCTGTATGAGTGGTGAATACAGAGAATACTATGCAAATGGAAAACTGAAAACACTGGGTTATTATACTGCTGATAGAACTCGATATCAGGATACATTGCAGGTAGAAGACCCACTAACGGGAAGTAAGCAAGTAAAAACACTCTATAAGTCAGTGTATACGCCGCGAAAGGCAGGATACTGGGAGTACTACACAGAAGAAGGAGAGCTGGATAGAAAAGAAGAACTTTAGTAGGAGTAGATAAATGGTACTGCATTACTGCTGGCAATGAGTGAACTAAAAACTGTACATGAACAGATTCGTAAAATGGTTATTGCTTTCTGTTATTCTAGCACCTGCATCTGGTAACGCACTTTATGCTCAATCTAATTTTTACGAAGAGGAGTACAAATCGTTCTCAGGCGGCGCGTTAATTGGGCTCAATCTTACACAGGTAGATGGTGATAGATACTTCGGTTATAACAAACCTGGTTTAGCAGCAGGCGTCTTTGTAAACGTACAATTGACAGCTAAGTGGGGTTTTGGTATTGAAATGCTGTATTCGCAAAAGGGTAGCAGGGGTGATGCCGTTGTGGAGTCGTTGTATGCGGGTACTTATGTAGCACAGTGTCATATTGGGTTGAACTATGTAGAGCTGCCGGTAGTGGTGCGCTGTAAAAAGGAAAAGTATGTGGGTGAGGTTGGTATGTCTTATGCCAGACTGGTAAAAACTAGAGAGACTATACTAGAGCCACAACCTTTGTACATAGATGCCGATAGAAACAGGTTTGCAAGTACTGACCTAAACTATGTGCTGGGCGTAGGCAGGCATATCTACAAGCATATTTATTGCGGTGTGAGATTTCATTATTCCATTGCCAGTATCCGTCCTGCAGAAAGGATACCCATAGGTTATGGGTATGGCAATAAGGGACAATTCAATAATTTATTTTCAGTAAGGCTAATTTACCAGTTATAGCTATTATCCGTTGGTTCTGATTTTTATCAATTCATTCAGCAAGCTGTTTTCCTGTGTAGTTAAGTTTTTGGGAACAGTAATTACCAATCTGGCATAATAATCACCTCTTATTTTTGGGTCAGTGTAGTCGGGCATACCCATTCCTTTTAGTCTGAACACCTTGTTGCTATCGGTACCAGTGGGTATGGTTACTGTAAGTTGTTTGTCTATAGCAGCAACTATTTGTTTTCCGCCTTTTATTGCAGTAAATACATCGAGAGGTTCATCGGCATAGAGGTCGTTGCCTTTCCTTTCATATTTGTTGTGTGCGGCTATTTTTACCGTAATGTACAGGTCGCCTGCTGGTCCTCCGTTTATGCCTTGTCCACCTTTTTCTTTCATTTTCAGTACCTGCCCATCAGCAATTCCGGGTTTTAGCTTCAGGTTTAGGGGAGATGCGGCAAGGTTGACCTGCCTTGATGTGCCATAAAAAGCTTCTTCGAGAGTTATTGTAGCGCTTGCCTGATGGTCTTCTCCTCTTCGTTTTGTACTACTTCGTTTTATATTGTCGCTGTATCCGAATATCGATTCGAAGAAGTCAGAGAATCTGCTTTCGTTATTGTTAGTTTGGTTCTGATTATATCTTCTGTTCGATTGGGTGTAGTAATCTTGTTGGTTTTGGTTAGCGTATTGTTGCCAATTCTCGCCTAGTTGGTCGTATTTTTTGCGCTTTTCTACATCTCCCAGTACATCGTATGCTTCACTTACTTCTTTAAAGGTTTCTTCAGCTTTTTTATTGCCCTGATTTTTATCAGGATGGTATTTTACTGCCAGTTTGCGGTAGACTTTTTTTATTTCGTCTTGAGTAGCGGTTTTTTCTACACCTAATACTTTGTAATAATTTTTATATTCCATTTTGGGATTTAACTGAGTGTGGATCTCTTCATTAAGAGAGATAAAGTTAGGTCGCTTATTGTTGATTTACAGATTATTAATTTTTTGTTCGCTTTACTTTACTGGATAATATATATATAGTTTGTCTAACGTTTTTAGTGCTTAGTTCGCCAATTTTCTAGTATTAATAATTGTAAGTTAAGCTATAGTTTTCATTAAATAATCAAACTGAAAATTTGCCTGAAAAGGTATTTTTGTTATATTTACTTTTTCAGGTGTTTTTTTATACCTCCTGTGCTAATTAACATTTAACTAAATGAAACGTTTTTTACTTAGTAGTCTTTTTGTTTTTTGTAGCTCACTGTTGAGTATTGTGAGCTATGGTCAGACGACTGCGAGCTATTTTTATTCAGTGCTAACTGGTACATATGCCAGCATAGCATCTACTGGTACTGTGGTGGGAGGATTGGGTGCAGCGGTGCTTGACGTAACCATTACGGGTATTCCGATAGGGTTCACATTCAATTATTGTGGGGTCAATTATACCCAGCTATCTGCTTGTAATCATGGTTGGCAGTCATTGTCCAATTTTGGAGGTACTCCATTTGTGAATATTCCAGGTAACATACCTGGATTGGGTGCATTAATCCCTGTATGGGGTGATATGACCGGAGGTGGTAGTACTGCTTACAGACAAACTACTGGTACTGCGCCCAATAGAGTTTTCACTATTCAATATACCAATTGGGCGCTTAATGGAGGTTTCTGGACTTCGGGATCTGGAAATATGAATTTTCAAGTAAAATTGTATGAAACGACCAATGTAATTGAGTTCTGGTATGGTTCTAGCACACTTACTGGATACAATGGTACATCTGCAGGCACGCCAGCCACAATAGGTATCGCAAATGGCACAACAGACTATAAAACTGTAAATTACACTCCGCCAGGTTATGCAACGGCTACAGTGGGTACTTGGTTCACTAATCATACTGCCTTGCCTGGTGTTAATACCATTCTCAGATGGTCTCCATGTCCGGTTACTGTTGCACCTACTAATACTGGTCCTGTGTGTCCAGGAAATCCTATAACATTAAATGGTGGCGTAGGTGGAGGCGGTAGCATATACACTTGGACTGGTCCTGGAGGGTTTTCATCTACTTTACTTAATCCAGTTTTGCCTTCTGTTACTGCTACTACAACAGGAACTTACACATTAGTAGCATCTAATGGTACCTGCTCAATGAGCGGAACAACGGTTGTAAGCCTCAATCCTGTTCCTGCTGCACCTACTATAACCCCTGCTACTACTAGCGTTTGTAATGGTAGTATCACAGCTATTACTTCTTCTGCGGCAGCTACATGGTCTCCTACTACTAATCTGTACACCAATGCAGCGGCTACAATACCATACACAGGAGCTGCTACCAGTACCGTAT
>JBIKKS010000272.1:0-3904 GCA_044360235.1 Flavipsychrobacter sp.
ACGCGCACTAGTGGTGGAGAAGTATGAGTGTAAAAAGGTAATGGCAGATGTGGTACATGCAGTAGGTGAGCTGGTAACTGCTAGAGTACACCACTAAAGAAGGATGAAATAATACTGAAACAGGTGTAATGAGCGAGCTCATTACACCTGTTATATTTTGTAGTTATACTATGTGCGGTAGCGTGCCGCTATTAGCTGCGGAAGCCTCTTAGAAACTCATTGATTCCCATTCTTTTTTTGCCCTCTTGCTGTAGCTCCGTTATGTATACCCAACCATCGGCTGCGGCAAAGCGTAGGAAGGTGGCATGATCTGTGTGGAAGCTGCCGGGGGGAAGGCTGGTATGCTCGAGAGTGAATGTGGTGGTGTATATTTTGAAGTTTCTTTGGTGGATGGTGGTGATAGCTGCGGGGTAGGGCGAAAGGCCCCTAACTAGATTGTGAATTTGGTGAGCTGATAGCTGCCAATTGATAACCGTGTTTTCTTTAAATATCTTGGGTGCGTGGCTGAGTGGTAGGTCTGTGTTGGCTTGGGGTATCTCGCGGAGGGTATTGGCAGCAATGCCCTGAACAGTAGTAACAAGGAGTGAGGCACCTGCGTGCATAAGTTTGTCGTGAAGAGAGCCGGCATTGTCGGTAGGGAGAATTTCGACTTGTTGTTGTAACAGGATGTCGCCGGTATCTATTTCATGTTTTAGCCTGAAGGTAGTGACACCAGTAATGGTTTCGCCATTGATGATAGCATGGTTGATAGGTGCTGCACCGCGGTACTGCGGCAGTAAGGATGCGTGTACGTTGATGGTGCCGAGCGGGGGCATATTCCAAACAACCTCTGGCATCATTCGGAAAGCAACAACTATCTGGAGATCAGCAGCAAGGGCAGATAATTGTGCTAGGAAATCGGGAGATTTCATTTTTTCGGGCTGCAATATGGGTAGGCCAGCCGAAACAGCGTATTGCTTAACAGCAGATTCTTGCAGTTGTCTGCCCCTGCCAGCGGGCTTGTCGGGTGCTGTGACTACGGCAACAACATTGGCACCGGCTTTGATGATGGCATCGAGTGAGGCAACGGCAAAATCGGGGGTGCCAAAAAATACAATTCTTAACTCGTGGAATGATTTCATGCTGTATCAAAAATAGCGAAAAGCTGAAGACCGATAGTGTAATGGCGCAGCAGCACAAAATGTATAGAAATGTAAAAGAGGCTGTGACACTAGTGTAGTGCAACAGCCTCTGGAATATGATGGCAGCAACTATTGCTGAGTGGTAGCGTTAGTTTCTTTTGGTTTTTTCATGATAGCATAAACCTCTATGCCGAAGCCAATCATCATAAGCACAGGAGCGAGCGTGATGCGGCGAAAGCTATAGATCTCGGCGTAGTTGAACTCGTTTGGGTTGGCACTTTTGCCACCAGACATCAAAAATAAGCCCAAGAATATAAGTGCAAGACCACCTAACATCCAGATATAGTTTTCTCTGTCGAACAGGAAAGTCTGTTGTGCTTTGGCAGTAGCTTTTGTAGCTTCTGTAACTGGTAATTTTGGTGGTGTGTTTTTAGATAAAGTTGACATAATATGTAAAGGTAATTGTTTGTGATGAGATAATGTAATAGGGTTAATAGAGGTCGTCGACGTGCATTTTGAGGTACTTGACCACAGATCTGTGTGTACTGATCATGGATATGAGTATGCCCAAAATAATCATTGATGATACAAGTATGGTGATAAGCAGAGGGTCATTGAGCAGGTCGAGAACGGGTAGCTGAGATTCGGCAAAAGACATCACCATCCACAGCCCTATAACGGCTATGACACCGCTGGTAAGGCCATTAAGCAGGGCTCTGATATCGAAAGGGCGGGTAATGAAAGACTGTGTAGCACCTACCATTTGCATGGTTTTGATCAGGAACCGGTTGCTAAACATAGCCAAACGAACGGTATTGTCGATAAGGAAAATAACAACAATGAGGAGTATAACGGATATACTACCCAGAATGATGCCGATTTTACGGAAGTTGTTGTGCATTTGGTCTACGACCATATTGGGCCAGGTGACATCGCGGACGACATTGCTCTGAAGAATGAATTTTTTGATTTTTGTGAGGCTATCGGCATTTACATAACCTTCGCGCATTTTGAGCGAGATAGAGGTAAACAAAGGGTTGTAGCCCAGAAACTCTACAATGTTGCTCCCCTCTACCTGACTCTGCATAGTGGCGGCTTCGTCTTTGGTAATGATTCTGGACTTGCGCACAAAGGGTTGTTTGTCGAGGATGCTACGCATTTTTTTTACGTTTTCTTCGCTTACGTTGTCGTGGAAGTCCACGTTTACTTCTAGGTCCTCTTTGAAGGCTCTGGTGAGTGCCCTGCCATTGATGACAAGCCAGCCGAGTATACCCAGCAGGAACAGCACCAATGCCACGCCCATTATTGCATTTATATAGGAAGGTTTTGCTTTTTTGCTTGTAGCCATTTAATCTTGTTTGTATGCCTTGTGAGCAAAGTTGTAAACAACTGCTGAAAAGACATGAATAACTCAGGTTCTCAAAATTATAAAAATACTCGGGTATTTCTCTGATAAGCTAGGTAACAATCTATTATTTTAACAATGCTTGAAAATGGAGGAGCAAGTGCGTGTAAAGAATGCGGGAAAACTTATTGCAAGGCGGATGTTAACTTTGGGAATGAGTGGATAAAAACACAACATTTGCTTACTTTTAGCCCTAAGAAGTAAACATACACATGAACGACATACATATTTTTCTAGATCAAGATCATTTTATAAATACAAAGCCCGAAGGCAGCTACGAAATAATGCAGTTGGGCTCGCAGATAATGTGTATTTCACATCAAGATTTTGATATACAGAAGGCAGATTTTGTGCTGGTGGGATGCCCTGAGTGGAGTGGGGTAGATAAAAAGCTGGGCTATGGTAGTAGTGCAGATAAGGTGCGAGTGGAACTGTACAAGATGTATTACTGGCATAATGATGTGAAAATAGCTGATATAGGCAATGTGAAGCAAGGTGCAACGCCAAAAGATACCCGATATGCATTGCTATCCACCCTACAAGAAATACATGCTGCTGGTAAAATAGCAGTACTATTAGGTGGTGGGCATGACCTGATGATGCAGCAATATGAGGTGTATAAAAAAGCAGAGAAAGTAGCTGTGGCAACGGTAGCAGACATGCTGATAGACCTAGATGAGACAGAAGAAATAGATGCTTCGGGCTTCCTGATGGATATGCTAACGTCTGCACCTAACTTCATATCGCATTACAGCCATATAGGTTTTCAAAGCTACTACACCCATCCACAAATGCTGGAGACACTAGATAAGTTGCGGTTTGATTTTTACAGATTAGGCAAGGTGCGTGAGAGTATAGAGGAGATGGAACCGGTGCTGAGGATAAGTAACATATTCGGGTTGGATATGTCGGTGGTGCGTTACGGAGATTCTCCTGCCAATGTAAATGGCTCACCTAATGGATTGAGCGGTGAGGAAGTGTGTATGTTGACGAGGTATGCTGGCATGAGCGATCAACTGACAAGTTTTGGGATATTTGGGTACAACGAAAAGAATGATAGTAACAATATGACTGCTAAACTGATAGCACAAATGTTGTGGTACTACATAGATGGATGCCATGTGCGCAAAACAGAATCAAGATTGGTGGATACTGAGGAATTTATATCATTTAATGTGATTTTTAGTGATGTAGATACGGTGTTTATGAAGAGTAAACGTACTAAACGCTGGTGGATGGGGCTTCCAGGCGGGAATTTTGTGCCATGCTCGTACAATGATTACTTGATAGCATGTAGGGGAGATATACCTGAGCGATGGCTACGTGAGCAAGAAAGGCTAGCTTAAATATACAATTTGTAGCGGGTGATGTATTTGAA
>JBIKKS010000273.1:0-3902 GCA_044360235.1 Flavipsychrobacter sp.
TAGTTCCCGGTTCTGTGGATACAGGGAATAATTGCACTGAGTCGCCCGGACATAATGTAGTGTCTGTGCTCATAGATGCAAAATTGCCATTGTACTTGAATATTATAATGGAATCTGCACTTGTACATCCTGCTGGGGTACTCACTATAAGTACCAATTTAGTAGTGTCTCCTGCTGTAAATATTACACTAGGGGCAGTAGAGTCATCAAGGAATGTTCCGGGAGTCCAATCGTAAATATAATTGGTATACCAGCCTGGTGATACTATTGGAGTTATCTTAATAGTGTCAAATTCGCAGATGGTTCTGTATCCGCCCATGTTTACAATAGGGTTTGGCTGTACATCTATGTAAAACGAATCTCGAGCCACACATGACAAAATCGTAGCATTAACTACATACCATGCAGAGGTGTCAGGTGTAATGAGTGGCGTGGGTATGGTAGATACCGGCATACCTGTAGTAGGAGTCCACTGGTAGGTTATAGATGGGTCAAACGATGATACAGCTGTTACAGAAGCACCCTTACATATGGCAGTATCGTTACTTAAAACAGTTACAGTGTCATACACAATAGTGATGTTTACAGTATCAGCGTCTTTACAGCTATTGTCTGTAACTTCAAGCCAGTAGGTGCCTGATGCGGTTACGTTTAGTGTTGGAGTAGTAGTTATGCCGTCGCTCCAGGCATACACTGGTGCAGTATATGGTGTATCTAATGATGATAGTAATACAGACCCACCTTGACACAATAATGTATCACCACGCAGGCTTACCCTAGTAGGAGGTACTACAAGTACCGAAACCGTATCAAATGCAATACATCTTCCTGATAGGCTATCTACAGTAACAAAATAAATCCCTGTTACACCTATCGTAATTGTTGATGTTGTGTCACCAGTACTCCATAAATAATCAGACACATTATTAGGCAGTGAGTTAAGGATTAATGAGTCCCCCGAACAGAATATAGTATCATTTCCTAAGTCTACTTTGGGGATTATGTGACGAATAGTAACTGCTCTGTTAGCAGGGCAAGAATAAAGTTTTTCTATTGTCAATGAACGAGTAGAGTCTGGAGTGACAACACCTGTAGGGAAGTTGATAGAGATAGTAGATTTTGTTGTGTCTCCGTTGCTCCAAGTGTATTTGTACCCACCTGTGAAGAACTGCTTGTTAGGATATTGGTTAGTATCTAGTCCTGCTCCAGTGCCACCACCACCAAGGGTAATTGAGTTTTCACATATTGCTGTGTCAACTCCTAAACTATAAACAATATTAGGGTTGAAATCACGTAGCCTTAGTACCTCTGCATTGTTTACCTGACGACTGTAAATAGCAACATCATCTATCCTACCTGTAAATGCTCTTGCATTTGCAGTGAAGTCATATCCCAGTTGAAAAACGGTAGTGGGAGTTGCAAAACCAGGTGGAGTAGCGGGTATATAATTACCCACGTTTACACCATCTACAAAAAATACGTAACCATTTCCTACCCTACGTACCAGCAAATGATGCCATTGGTTGATAGTTATAGGAGTAGGTAGTTGCTGGTCTGTACCGTTAAATAGAAGAGAAACGCTGTTGCCTGGTCCACCACCAAATGTGCCATCATTCATTACAATACCAAGTCCATTTACTGTAGGATTCCCGTTGTACAATATTATTGCGTCTTGAATTGCTGTGGGGTAAATGTGGCAAGAGTAAGTAAACTCGACTACACCAAAAACAGGTATTGGAAAGAAGGTGGAATAGTGCATTTCGCTATTCACTCCGTTAAAGCTGTATGCTCTATTGGGCCTGCCAAAACGGTCGGTCGCAGGGGTCAAGTTTGCTCCTGTGAGGTCATATCCAGCAAATGTCCTGTCAACCAAATCTGCTCCACTACAAAAAGGATACCATGCGTCAAGGTTGCCGGTAGGAAGGTTAACTGCCTGACCGTACAACGTATTGATACACAGGAATATGGCTATGGTAAATAAAAATCTTTTCATAAAAATTTATCGGGTAAAGATAAAAATACTATACAAATATATCAAAGTAAATCAAGTTCGGGAACTTAATTTACTTTGAAACTAACTGTAGTTAGTTTTGCAACTTTCAGCAACTATTATTGCCAGTATTACAGACGGCGCAAAAGGGTAAAACGTTGGTGAATATACATATATATTAATGGGTAAATGGTGAAATACAAGCACCAGTAAATTCCTGCCACACTTGTGCTACCACATCCGCAGCTGGTGTTATGTCGTTGATTATACTGCTTACCTGTCCTATTTCCAGCTCACCTTCGGTCATATTCCCTTCAAACATGCCCAGCTTTGCTCTTCCTCTGCCTAATAATGCATTTAGTTCGTCAGTAGTAGCGCAGTTGTTTTCGGCGGCAGCTACTTTTGAATAAAATTCATTTTTAATAAGCCTAACTGGGGTTAGTTTTTTCAACGACAGCACAGTATCGCCCTCACCAGCTTTTATAACTGCATCCTTAAATGCATCATGGCTAGATGCCTCTGGCGTACATACGAACCGGCTGCCCATTTGCACCCCTTCTGCACCCAGCACCATCGCTGCCATCATTGCTCTACCTGTAGCTATGCCGCCTGCAGCAATCAGTGGAATATTGATGGCAGCTCTTACGGCAGGTATCAAGCAAAGGGTAGTTGTTTCTTCTCTTCCATTGTGTCCGCCAGCTTCAAATCCTTCAGCCACCACCGCATCCACACCTGCATCTTGGCTCTTCAGCGCAAATTTTGCACTAGATACCACATGCACTACTACTATCCCATGTGCCTTCAGGTGTGCTGTCCATGTTTTTGGGTTGCCTGCAGAAGTAAACACGATAGGCACTTTTTCTTCTATAATAGTGGCTACATGTTCTTCTATAGATGGGTACAGTAAGGGCAGGTTTACCGCAAATGGTTTGTTGGTGGCAGCTTTGCACTTTTTTATATGTTCCCTCAGCACCTCTGGGTACATACTGCCAGCACCTATTATGCCTAGTCCGCCTGCGTTACTTACAGCGGCAGCTAGTCGCCAGCCCGCTGCCCATATCATACCACCTTGTATGATAGGGTATTTTATACCAAACAATTTGGTGATTCGGTTTTCGAATAGTGTATTAATGTTATGCTCCATTATTCTTTTTATTTGGCTGTAGCTCTATACAATAGTGTGTTGCAGTTGCCTGGTCTGAATATCTCTTTTGCCTCTATTAGCAGGCTGTCAGTGGTTACCACATTATATTTTTCCCACTCAGCATTTATGAGTGCTGCATCGCCTATCAGCTCATAATATGCCAGATTATTGGCGCGATTTAGCAAGCTCATATCTTCAAAGGCTATCATGGACTCTATTTTGTTTTTTGCCTTTTGTAGTTCACTATCACTTACACCATTGTCTGTAAGGTGAGTTATTTCTTTTTCCACTGCTTCGTTGGCTGTTTCCAGTGTCACACCCTCACGTACCTTGCCCTCTATTACCAGCATACCCGGGTCCAGACTGCCGGTATGATAACAGTTGATACTGCTAAATAGCTGCTCTTCTTTCACCAGTCGCTGATACAATCTTGATGACAAGCCACTACCCATTATCTCTGTTATGAGGTCGGCAGCATAGTAGCCCGGTGCCAGCCTACCTGTAATGTGCCATGCTTTGTATAGGGCATCAAGCGGCACATTTGATGTATGTTCTTGTATCCTAGGCACTTCTTGTCTTGGTTCAGCTGGCAGTTGTCTTACATATTTCTCGCCAGCTTCTATATCTCCAAACCATTTTGTGGCTAGTTCATTTACTTGTTCTTTAGTCACATTGCCAGCTACACATAGTATCGCATTTACTGGTCTGTAGTGCTTGAAGAAAAAAGCCTTTACATGCTCTAGCTGTGCAGTTTCTATTTGCTCCAGA
>JBIKKS010000274.1:0-3901 GCA_044360235.1 Flavipsychrobacter sp.
TATCTTCAAATTAACAGCTGCACTACCCAATATATGCCCTACATCAGTATATACTAGCTCCACACCTTCGTCTAAGGCGCATGGCTCATTATAGGGAATTGTTTCAAACAACGGGAACACCTTCTCAGCATCTTCTTCGGTATAGAGCGGCTCTATTAGTTCACGATTTTCTTTTTTACGGTGTTTGTTTACATACATAACATCCGCTTCCTGTATCCTTGCCGAGTCTACCAGCAGTATTTTAGCAAGCGTAGCTGTGGCAGGTGTACAATACACCTTACCTGCATAGCCATCTTTCACCAGTTTTGGTAGCAAACCTATATGATCTATATGTGCGTGCGACAACACCACATGCGATATTTGGGCTGGTTCAAAACCCCAATCGCTATTCAGTTCATTGGTATCTTGCCCCATACCCTGAAACATACCACAGTCTAATAATATCTGTTTGTCTTCATTAATTCTGAGGAGATGTTTAGAACCAGTGACATGCCTAGCTGCACCATGAAAGGATAATTTCATTGATAAAAGAATTGAGGTAATAAAAACCGAAAGTTATACAAAAGGTAGGAACTGATACGTTAAAATATAGCATTAGTAGCTATTGAAAGTAGCTGCCTTCCGCTATCCATTTTTTCCATGTTTAGCATCTTCCCATATATTCTTAATATCCCACTTCAACTGCGCCTCTAATGGTTGCGACCTTTGTACACATTCTGGCATGGCACACAATTTACACTGGTAAGGCATACAGCCATCTATATGTATAAACAGCTCTACCCTATTGCTAAAGTTAGCCTGTATCAGCCCCTCCAGTGCGTGTATTTCTTTATCGGCATCAGCCACCTGCTGATACCAGGGCAATGTAAGGTGAGCATCTATATGCATCAGGCTGCCATATTGTATCACTCGCAGGTTGTGCAGGTCTACCCACTGTGCAGGCCTATTTTGCTGCAATACTTCTATTACCTTAGCCACCATACCCATATCCATCTCGTCCATCATACCAGATAGCGACCTGCGCAATACTTTATAGCCAGTAATTATCGTGATGACCGCAAAAAACAATGCCACCGCACTATCCAGCCACATAAAGCGACTGTTGGTAAGCAACAGCAAAATAATACCTATCATCACTGCTATAGTAGAATATGCATCTGTCAGCAAATGACTACCTGCCGACTCCAGCACTATTGAATTGTGCTTTTTGCCTTGCTGCACCGCATATCTGCCTGCCAGATAGTTGAACATACCTGCAATAGCTATTATCACCAGCCCAATATTGAGGTTGCTAATACTGTGGGGTAATATTAGCTGGTGTATAGCCTCATATACTATAACACAACCAGCAATGATGATTAGTGTACCCTCTACCGCCGATGATATAAACTCTACCTTGCCATGACCATAAGGATGATTAGTATCTCTGGGTCGTGCAGACAGTATAACACTGAACAACCCCAAAAAGCCCGCTACCATATTTACTATTCCTTCCAGCGCATCAGTAAGGATGGTCACAGAGTGTGTAAGCCCCCAAGCAGCCATCTTAGCAGCAAAAAGTACTACCGAAAGAAAAGCAATATATTTCTGTGTTCGTATGGGCATTGTGCAAAGCTAATGGAAGAAAATGTGAGATAGGAAGGAATATAATAGCACTAACTTTTACAAAATACAATCATAAAAGGTATCGCCTACGCCCCCTCTTACTCACTCCCCCTATTTATTACACTCAGTATATCCTTGTGTATCAGCCCGTTAGTGGCAAGGGTTTGTTTGTCAAATACGTTGCCTATGTTGCCGTCAAAGTCGGTAATGGTGCCACCTGCTTCCAGCACTATGAGGTAGCCTGCAGCTACATCCCATGCACTAAGGTTGTATTCCCAAAACCCATCAAACCTGCCACAAGCCACCCAGCAAAGGTCAATAGCTGCTGAGCCCAGCCTACGGATAGGAAGCCCTTCCAGCACCATACGCTCAAACACCTTTACCGGATGCTCCAGCGAGTTTTCAGGCCATTTGTAAGGAAAACCAGTTACCAAAAAGGCTGTCTTAAAATCGCTCTTGGCTGATACTTTTATGGGATTTCCATTGAGCGTAGCACCCTTGCCTTTTTCAGCAAAAAACAACTCATTCATCATTGGGTTGTACACCGCCCCCATCAATACCCTACCATTAAGCAGCAATCCTATACTCACACAGCACAGTGGTATGCCATGCGCAAAGTTGACCGTACCATCTATTGGGTCTATCACCCACTGGTAGTCAGATAATTGTATATTCTCTCCCGACTCTTCACCTATGATGCTATGAGTAGGATAAGTAGCCTTGATAACACTAATGATTTTTTGCTCTGCCAGATGGTCTACCTCTGTCACTAGGTTATTGATACCTTCTTTATGATTGATAACAAAAGTGCCATTAAAGTAGCTCTGTATTATTTTTCCAGCCTCGTGGGTGGCATCAAGCAATACCTTCTTTAATTCTTCCATAGCATCAAAGTTTTAATTCTTTGCCCAGGTAATAGTCTATTACCTTCAGCTTGAAAATGAGATCGTATTTGGCACTTATCAGATTAGCCGATGCAGCAAACTCTGAGTTTTGTGTCACCAATAGTTCTACTGTATTAGTTAACCCTAGTTCATATCGTTTGCTGGCGAAGTCTAAAGCACGTTTAGCCGCATCGTGTGCCCGTTTGGCAGCATTGTATTTTTGTACTGAATTTTTGGCATTATTGTGCGCCTTGTATACATTTTGGCGTAGCAATAATTCTGCGTTTTCCTCACCCAGCATCTGCTGCTGGAGGTTTATTTTAGCCTGCCTTACTGCAAACTGCGACTGCCATGAGTTAAACAATGGTATGTTGAGGTTCAGCACTACCGAGTGGCGTATGTTGTTGCGCAACTGATTGTTAAGCGGCACAGTGGGGGTAAGCGTTCTAAATATCGGCTGATACACCGTATCGCCACTAGGAGCAGCAAAACCTATAGGTGCTAGCCCCACTAGTTCGTTCGTCTGCTGATAACTGAAGTAATTACTGGCATAGTTGGTACCTACCTGATAAGACAAACTAAGTTGAGGATACAAATTGCCTTTTGCTGCAGAAAGTGCTTTCTCTGCCGATGTCACCCTAAGTTTACTGCCCTTTATAGACCCAAAATGACCACTAGCCACATTATACACCTCTTCAGGAGTGTTGGCAGCCAGTTCCATTTGGTCGCTGGTGCTCAGTTGTGGTGTTTGTATGTTCATGGGCTCAGAGAAGTCCAGATTGAGTAGTGCTTTCAGGTCCAGTACGGAAGAGTTGAAGTCAGCTATCGAATTAATGAGTGTTGCACTATCTGAGGCTAGTTGCGATTCTAACTGTGCTACATTCAACTCAGGCAGTCTACCTGCATCAGCAAATGCTCTTGTTTGGTTGAGCTGAGCCTGTGACAGTGCCACCTGATTTTTGCTGATGTTTATTTGTTCTTTTGCCAGTAATGCTATCAGATAACTATTGGCTACATTCAGTGCTATATCATCCTTACGTTGGTCAAGGTCTGCAAGTGCCGCTTCTAGGCTATATCTGTTTCGGGCTATCGTATTGCGCACCTGATTCCACCCAAACAATAAAACATTACTGCTGGCAGTTGGCCCCAAGAAGTTATATTCCGATTCCACAAACTGGTTGGTAGTAGGATTAATGGACCTACCAAAACTGCGGCCATATGAACCACTCACATTTACCGCCGGCAATTGTGACAATCTGCTTTGTGTAAGCGAATGCCTTGCAAGACGAGCCGTAAGGGAATCTTGACGGATGGTGATATTGTGACTGATGGCATATTGCACACAGCGTTGCAAGGTCCAGTTGTTATCTATATTAGACTGGGCGTTGACTGACAAATGCAGTAATAAAAAA
>JBIKKS010000275.1:0-3897 GCA_044360235.1 Flavipsychrobacter sp.
TTGCTGTACACCAGAAACTCTATCATTTGCACCGAAAGTACCAGCATTCATACCATAACAAAACTGTACCACTACATTGCTCACACCATCCCAAGTAAACGTACTAGTGTTAAAATCTATAGAATCCATACCTACATAAGTAGTAAAGTTGCCGGTGTATACCTGGGTAAGACCTGCTGTAACAAATGCAGAATACAAATCAGGAACATTTGTATTTGCCATGCTCACTGTATAACCTATAAATGGCGCTGTAGAGCCTTTTGATATGACATTTAATGACAACTGACTAATAGGCACACGTGGCACCACTCCAGCAGCTTGCAACTCGCTAGCATACAATAAGTATTGCATCCTTGACCTACGTTGTCTTCCAGCAAATGGTGAAGTGAAATCACATGGTACTGGTATACCTACATTTGTGTTGGGGTATACTACCCTACCTGTGTAAGGTATGCTGTCGTTGTTATCAATAAATACTGTCAATGAATCATTAAACGGCGAAACTACTGCACCACTACCCATAGATGTTACCGTAAAAGCTAGATCCAGACGTTTATCGTCATTTACATCACCATCGTCAAAAATGGTCATTGTTACAAAACGGGTAGATGTGTCTCCCACAGGGAATGTAACCGAAGTAGCACTAAGGGCATAGTCGACCCCAGCTATTGCTGTTGATGAGCCTACAACCACTAGATTTGCAATAGGGCTGCCACCGGCTATAACCGGGCCATTGGGTTTCAAACCAATATTTACAGTTTTTGTAGCAGGACAAGCCACTCCGGGCACCAATTCGCTTACTCTAAGTGTAGTTCTAGTGAAAGCTATCTGGGGTGCACATGGTACATAATTAGGCCCCACACCTACTGCATACCAAGCGCTTGTTACACTTTGAGCTTCTGGCGAGCAAGGACCATATATTGTATTAGCAACATTGATAGATGCAGTTCTGCAATCCATATACGTAGCTGTGGTAGACAACACCAATTCAGTTTCGTATAAAATAATAGCAGCTTTTGTCCAGCCTAGTGTGTTTACTATATAGCTATTACCCAAATCATTTGTTCCACTACCACCATTCACCAGCAGATAATACCAGTAGTTCATTAATCCACTATTCCTATGCACTCCGCAATAGTCATTACCCCCCGATGGTGTGCAACCTACCACATTAAACCAGTTTGTACCGCCATATGTGTCTGGTTGACCTTGCAATAGTGGTGCATTCATGCTACGTAATGGCTCTGTGCCTATTTCTTCACCTATATCCCATGGCGCTTTGGGCATAGCATCTACTTCATACGGATTTGCCCAATGCTCAATTGTGGCACCCCAGCAGTCACTGAATGCTTCATTTAGGGCCCCCGCCTCACTTTCGTA
The DNA here is from genome assembly GCA_044360235.1 of Flavipsychrobacter sp. GTDB lineage: Bacteria > Bacteroidota > Bacteroidia > Chitinophagales > Chitinophagaceae > Nemorincola. The sequence continues at coordinate 1,381 of JBIKKS010000275.1, forward strand.
CACCAAGTTGCAAGTAGCTTCACATACTCCATGACCTACTTCATGCGCTGTGACATCGAGGCTGGTAAGTGGAGAAAAACCACCAGCGGCAATTCCTGTTCCATCGCCGTAGGTCATTGATACTCCATTCCAAAATGCATTGTTATAGTTTGTACTGTAATGTACATATTGAAACAGCGTACTGTTAAGACCATCCCAACTAAGACGACCATGTTGAGATTGGAAATAGTCGTACACCACTTCACCGCCCCAGTGCGCATCTAATGCTACATTGTCTATTGGGGCTCCAGGCCATGTATTAGTAGCACTGGTAAACTGACTGGCAGTGCCGTAATTAGTACCGTTATTCATATTGCGGGTATAAACACCGTTACCTCTAGTAGAGTCAAATAAACGATAAGTACCACCTACAAAGCTCGTCTGGAATGGCACAACTCCGCTGTAGCGTGACGAACCAGTGGCTGCGGTATGTTTTATTAACTGATTAACAAACAGTACATGTCCATCTGCAGCATCAACATACACTTCCTGCCTGCTCATTGGTTCGTCAGCATATATATCAAACGAATAAGCAAGGTGCAGTTTTCTGTCATCAGTACCTGATCTCCTGTCTTCTACCCACATTAGTTTTCCTTTGGGTAAATAGGTAGTATCACTTTTGTTGTATTCTGATTTTATATGAGCTTCTTCTATGGGGTTTTGCCATTTGTATTTTGTGGCCCCTACAAATTCTAAAGCTTTGGTAAAAGCAGCAGCTTCGCTAAGCGATGGTGTAGCAGACAAATCAGTGACAGGTGTAAAAAAATTACCTGTCATAAAACTAATTTTATCTTCTTTGGCTGTTACAGTATACCCACCATGTGCCACTTTTATGCCTTTGTAATACTCAACATATCTGCGTATAGTATTTTTACTTTTGGTGATGGTCTCATTTTTGAACACCAATTGCAGATTACTTCCAGGCATTATTCCCAGATATTGATTGAATAATTCCTGTTCTTGTCCCAACTTCCATTCAGATGCAGGGTGAAAAGACATAGACTTCAACGAATTATCTGCTTTATTGCGCTCCTCGCTCATTATTATCTGCTCAGCAGTACGCTGTTGCGCATATACTACCTGACTTGCCATCATAGTAGATAGCGAAAAAGCAATAATTGCAATGCGATTTGTATAACTCATCATATATAAATTTTTACTTACTTTTTATGTTTAAATATTTTGGGTAAAACTTATTTGTAATATAATACCCCAGCCAAGCCATTGGAATGTGAAGAACTACGCACAATACTGAGAAAATTACTGGATTGCCTTCTATTTTAGCTGAACTATATACCTCTCCCAAGCTAATAATGATACCTACAATTATTGCTGGTATTGCTGATGCCTTTGCATACACAAATGTAGATACTACACCTGCTACAAGCGTAACAAGACAAATATTGAGCAGTATTAACAGATAAAAACTTATGGGAACTTGACTAAAAAACAAAGAAATGGATTCTTTTCCTGACATACCAAAACTTACAGGCATAGGATATAGGGCATGTACCCCTCTCTCACCCAATACCTGCAAAATCATTCCAGACATCACACCCGCTACAACAGGTAAAATTAACTTTGATATACTCATGGTTGTAAAGCAGAGTAAAGTTAACAACAATTACTGAAAAAAGAACAATGCATATATAAATATCTTGCCTATAGCCATTAAGCATTGAATAAAATAATATTGTAGTAATTTTCGACGACAGACGACAGACGATAGATATTTTATTACATTTACCGTAGTATGTCAGTTATATTTCCGCCCGATTTTGATGTTTTAATGTATCGTAATTTACATCATGACCTTAAACAAGTAGGTTTTGACGACAAAGGTTTGGCCGACCACTATCTCACCTATGGCAAAAAAGAAGGTAGAAGGTGTAGCAATATCGCTACAAGAAATGATTTCATAAGTATAATTCCTAGGAATTGCCCAATCTTGGAAATCAGACCTGGTTTCAACCCTCTTATTACAGGTGACAATGTTTATTATTTCGAAACAATGAATAGTGCTGAATTAATTGAAGCGGCAATCAATCTCAATGTTTCAACTCATGAAATACCTGCACCTCAATATATATCACCAAGCTGCGATTTGAGTATAATAGACAAACGTTTTTCCGTAATAGTATCTAATCACGACATTGGGAAGCATACTAACCTTTTAAAGCACATATCTCAAATAGAGCAGTTACTCAATGATGATGGAATACTATACTGCATATTGCCAGACAAAAACTATTCATCCGGATATTACATGCCTCATGCTAGCTTTGCATCAGTACTAGCAGCCAAGGTAGAGAATAGAACCACTACACCATTTCAGTCTATTATAGAACATACCACACGTACTACACACCATAATTCATTGCTACACTGGCATGGCGACCATGGCAATCCAAGAAAAAACTTGGTCAAAAATTTGGATGAAGTATTAAATTTTACTGAAACAGCCCCTGAAATATACAA
>JBIKKS010000276.1:0-3888 GCA_044360235.1 Flavipsychrobacter sp.
GTCAGGTATTGGATTTATTTACCGTTTCGGTTTTGTACACATTACGCATAGCGGAGTATGCCGATATAGATGCCCGTCAGCGAGCATCGAAATATCTGGTTACTACTGATGACCGTAATGCCGACACAAGGATAGCCAGCAATAGTTTTGTGCAAATGCTGCACAACAACAAATCGTTTAATGAAAGAATAAAAAACGATAAGCTAGACCGATTTGTAGATGAAAACAATGTAAAAAAAGTGTTTCATCAGTTACAAAAGACGGCCGAATACATCAACTACATCAGTGAACCTACCAATACACCAGCACAAGACAAAGCAATAGTACAGTATGTTTGGGAGAAGCAAATACTGGAAAACGAAGAAATGCTCTCTAACTTTACTGATGACCTACCGGGATGGGAAGATGATGGTGAATTGATAATAATGCTGATGCAGAATTTTTTCAATGGAGGTGCAAAGGTCGATTTCTCGAAGCTACTATCATCTGAAAAAAGAGAATATGCTCAGGACCTACTGCTGGCAGTGATAGACAAGGAACCCTATAGTACAGAACTGATATTGCCTAAGCTGAATAACTGGGACAAAGACCGCGTGGCAATGATAGATATGCTGTTGCTAAGAATGGGTGTATGTGAGTTTTTGTATTTCTCTACCATACCTACCAAGGTGACCATAAACGAATATATAGACATAGCCAAACAATACAGTACACCACAGAGCGGTCAGTTTGTGAATGGTGTGCTAGACAACATACTGAAGGATCTGGTGAAGGATAACAACATTAATAAAACAGACAGGAATAAAAAGTAGAATAGTGATATAGGTTTATCAACATCATCAAACAATAATAAGCTGAGCAATGAAACAATACTTGTTAATAGCAGTGATGGCACTGGCACTGGCAGCATGTGGCGATAACAAACAGCAACCAGATGATAAAAAATTGCCTACGAGTCTGGTAAACAACCCCAGAAGTGCAGAAGGTATGGATACGGTAGCGGCAGCTATGAAGCCGATAATGGAATTTAAAGATACCTTGCATAACTTTGGGACGATACATGAAAATGAAGTGGTGGCATATGAGTTTTCGTTCAGCAATACAGGTAAGTCGCCCTTGATTATTAGTTCGGCATCGGGTTCTTGCGGCTGCACTGTAGCAGATTATCCTAAGGAGCCAGTAATGCCCGGTCAGGCAGCTACTATGAAGGTTACGTTCAACTCGGCAGGTAAGCAGGGTCATCAGGAAAAAACAGTGACCTTACAGACAAATACCTTGCGCAGCACTCATTTGTTGTTTATACAGGCTGAGGTGGAAAAAAAGAAATAAAGCAGCAACGATTTTCATTTATTATAAAACACAAAAACAAAACAAGTGAACACAGGAACATTAATATTACAGGCAGCAGCACCGGGCGGTGGTATGATGCCTATTTTTCTGATGGTGGGTATGTTTGTGGTAATGTATTTCTTCATGATACGCCCACAGGCTAAACGTGCTAAGGAGCAGAAAAAATTCTCTGAAGATCTTACATCTGGAGAGCAGATAGTGACTACTGCAGGTATACATGCACGTGTGAACCGTGCCAACGAAGACGGTACATTGCAGATAGAAATAAGCCGTGGTAGCTTTATGACTATAGAGCGTTCGGCAGTGTCGATGGAGCTTACAGCAGCACTGCGCAAAAAAGCAAGTGCTACGACCGAAGTAGCTGCGAAATAAGCAGATAACATGATGGCTGCACACCCTAAGTGTGTTGTGGTTAATAGTAACAAAGCCATTATCATCTCACGCACCCAAAAGCCAACAAATGCTGAAGGTAGGAATAACGGGAGGTATAGGGTCTGGTAAATCAGTGGTATGCCGGGTGTTTGCTACACTCGGCATACCTGTGTTTAATGCCGATGATGCTGCAAAGTACCTGATGAGTAGTGATGCTGCGTTGAGAGCAGCTATAACAGCCTTGCTGGGGCAAGAGGCATATGATGATACACTACCCAATAAAGAAAAAATAGCTGCTATAGTATATGGGCAACCAGATAAACTGAAACAGCTAAATGCGCTGGTGCATCCGGCAACGGTGGCGTATGGCAGGGAATGGCTGAACAAACAACAAACACCATATGCGATAAAGGAAGCTGCAATATTTTTTGAGAGTGGCAGCTATACCGAAATGGATATTATGATAGGCGTAACAGCACCTGCGACACTACGCACTGAAAGGGCTATGAAACGGAGCAACTTGACACAGGAAAAAGTAGCCCGAATAATGCAACAGCAAATGGACGATGCTGAGAAAATGAAACGATGCCAATATGTAATAACTAATGACGATGTGCTGCCTGTGCTGCCACAGGTGTTGGAGTTGCATCGTAGATTAATGGAGCATTTGGGGTGATTTGTATTATACTATTATTTTGCTCTTTTTTGTTACCCATTATTTTAAAAAATACTACAGAGTATTTGTGCAATCTCATGGTTTGTTATTCGGCAGTATTCCATTCTTTATTTGTATGAAAGCTGCAGCTGTCGAGGTGATAATGCGACAAACCACCCTATTGTTTTAAGTTGAGCAGTAGGTTTTCATAAACTTCCAGTTATAATTCAAGTATTTTAACTAAGTTTTCTGAGTTATTACCGTTTAACCTATTTGGTAAAATCTGATATTTTTTTGTTTATTTACAATCTGTAAATAGCTATATACACCTATGACTCGTTTCTTGCTATCATTATTAGTAGTTTTTTGCCTAGTGCAAAACAGTGCTGCCCAGCAACTGTATAAGGTGAGAGGAGTGGTGTATGACACCTTTCTTAATGCCCCGCTTTATTTATCGTCGGCTATGCTTGTGCGGAGTGCTGATAGTGTGCTGGAGACCTATGCCAGAGCAGATGATAATGGTGTTTTTGGGTTGAGTACTCAAAGAAGCGGGAAGTATATACTGCGCATAGTGCGCCCAGGCTATGCCGACTATAGCGATGTGCTGAACCTTACAGATGGTTTGTTGAACTTGGATACTTTAGCAATGCTATCGAACGAGCACCTGCTGAAGGAGTTTGTGTTTACACAGCAGGTAGCGGCTATAAAAATAAAAGGAGATACTACAGAATATATGGCTGATAGCTTTCTGAACAAGGAAGGTGCCAGTGTCGAAGAATTGCTGAAAAAGCTACCTGGTATACAGGTTGATAAAAATGGCAAAATAACAGCTCATGGCACTACTGTAGAAAAAGTGCTGGTAGATGGGGAAGAGTTCTTCTCGGACGACCCAAAGGTGGTTACTCAAGGGCTACAAGCAGCCGTGGTAAGCAAGGTGCAGGTGTATGACAAAAAAAGCGACCAGGCTGAGTTTACGGGTATAGACGATGGCGAAAAGACACGGACCATTAATCTGCAACTGAAAGAGAATAAGAAGAAGGGCTACTTTGGGAAACTGGATGCAGGTGGAGGTACTGACGGCTACTACCAGCAGCAGGGAATGATCAACGGATTTAAGGGTAAAAGACAACTGGCAGCATTTGGTATTATATCTAACACCGATAAGGTGGGTTTGGGTTGGGAAGAAGGCAATAAATTTGGGGGAGGGCCAGGGATAACAGAAATAGGTGATGATGGGTCATGGAATATTATAGGATCTAGTTTTGATGATTTTTCGGGATGGAGTGGGAGGTATGATGGAGATGGATTGCCCAGGGTATGGACAGGAGGCGGGCATTATGCCAATAAATGGAATGAAGATAAGTTGCACGCATCGGCTAGCTACAGATATGCACTGCAACAAGTAGATATAGGTGGTAATAATAGTAGAATACTAGCACTGGCGGGAGATACATCGAGAGTGAATATTGAAAACAAAAAGCAGTTTAACTCGGGCGAACGTCATAGCCTGA
>JBIKKS010000022.1:0-10951 GCA_044360235.1 Flavipsychrobacter sp.
GCTACAGCCGGTTATGAAAAAGATAGCGAGCATGTAAAAGGATTGAAGCTGTATATGGCAAAACAACTTCAAGAAAACTTTACTGATATAGCATTCAATGGTGATACTTTTGGAGATAGCCTCTATACAGTATTAAATGTTTCCTTCCCTTTATCTGAAATGGCAGAAATGCTATTATTCAACCTAGATATGGCAGGTATATGTGTAAGCGGTGGCAGTGCATGTACTAGTGGTGCCAACTCAGTGAGTCACGTGATAAAAGCCATAAATGAGGGTAAGTCAACTGATGTAGTGCCTATTCGTTTTTCGTTTTGCAAACACAATACCAAACAAGAAGTAGATACAGTAGTAGAAAAATTAAAGGAGCTAATTTAGCTCCTTTAATTTTTATGGTCCTCACAAGGATTATTGTTTTAATGCGCTACTGAAATTTTATACGTAGTGTTAGTATTGACTGATTTTATATTCACAAAGTATAAGCCAGAGATAAAATCAATAGTGCTGACGCTTGTTGACTTGTAGAAACTACCATTGTATACTATCCTACCAGTAATATCACTAATGATAATATTTTGTTCCATAGTTTTATCAGCAGTAGTTACAGTCAGGTTATCGGATACAGGATTTGGATAAATGTCAATAGCTGCATCTTTATCAGTACCTGTAACATACGTAGCACTACAGTCGCTAGTACCCCATATACAGTCAGCAAACTGTGGTCTGTCTATAAAAGGGTTTCTATTACCTTGCAGTGCATAAACAGCATTGTTTCTGTCTATTTCTTTTTTGCTAACTGGGTCAAGGTGATGCCATTCCAATAACATTTGTGCCGACCAGCTTTTAAGACTTACCAGCGTAGCTATTTCCCAAGTAATGAATTTCATACTATCATTTCTGTAACAGGTAGATACATAAAAATAAGCTCTAGCCAAATCACCTTTGAAAGAATCGATGGGTTCATAGCAGGAAGCTGAAGGCGCACCCGGGTAAACATTATTTCCTATTTTGCCACCATTAGTAAATGTTTGGGTAGCACTACCTACTTTTCCGTAAGGTCTATCGCCTCTCGAAAAATTCACAAAATAGTCGGAAGGATAAACTATAAATAAGTCAGTTTGCATGGGTGGTTCGCTCGAAAACTTACTTTGCGGCCATGTATGCTCTCTGTTGTAACACGAATTTTCTGTAGAGGGCGTTACACTCCCACATTGGTCAGCGCCAAGTGTATATTCATAGGCTGGTGTTCCTCCCGGTCTGTCGGAGTACATATCCCATACTTTGCCGCTAGGTTTCTTGTCGGTTGTGTTATAGGCATTCCATAGTCCTGGCGTATATGATAGCTCAGTATGTGGTCTTATAATGCTACTAAGTGCAGCCCTTAGTGATTGTCCATTTAGGCCAAGTGCAGCATCATAATAACCAGCTGGTTGTGCGTAAGCTGAAAAGGTAGACAGTAACGCGATAGCACAAATAGTTTTTTTCATGGTGTTTATTAATTGTTATCAGATGAGTAACGTTTGGATACTATTTATGTTATGACTAATGGTTTTGTGAAGTGGTTATTTGTAATGCTGCAAACACAAATAGACTCCTTCGTTATTCTTTCTCTTTGTTCTTCGATTCAAAAAGAACCTTTTTGTCAACTACTTCTACTTTCGATTTATCAGAAAGTAATCGTGCTATTGCACCGTAGGGAGCAATAACAATTTGGTCAGTTTCCGTAATGCCACTTAATATTTCCAAATATTTGTTATCCTGCAGTCCTGTTTTTACATCTTTTAGAGATACAGATTTGTCAGATGCATTATACACAAATACAACTTGCCTTATTTCACTTGTAATGTTTGCCAATTCTTCTTTGTTTTTCATACTGTCAGGCCAATCTCGTGTAGTGACAGCATTGACTGGAACTGATAGAATATTCTCTTGTTTGTTCGTTAGAATTTCTACCGATGCAGACATTCCAGGCTTGAATGGGAATTTACCTTTTCCTAGTTTTTCAGCAATATCGGCATAGCTGGACGGCAGAATGAGAATGTGAACCGTGTAGTTAGTTACCTGGTCTGTACTATTGCCCGCTGAGGCAATACTGCCACTGGTGCTACTAACAGCTACTTTTGATACTAATCCTTTAAATTTCCTGTTGCGGTATGCATCAGCATCTATAATACAAGTATCACCAATTTTCACCTTCGATATGTCGGTTTCACTTACATCTACCCTTACTTCTATTCGGCTCATGTCAGCTATTGTCAGCATTTGTGTACCCGCCATTTGCGCAGTTCCCACTACTCGTTCGCCTTTCTTTACACTTAGCTGAGATATTATACCATCTGTTGGGGCTATTATAGTAGTACGTTGCAGGTTTTCGCGCGCTTGCGACAAGCTCGCTAGTGCTCCCTGCACCACATATCCACCACCAGAAGTCGACGCCTTTGCTGCATCAAGCGCAGCTTTTGCTGAAAGATAAGAAGCTTCTCCTTGCTCATATTCAAGTTGCGAAATAACCTTTTGTTCAAACTACTTTTTGTTTCTATCGTGCGTCTTTGATGCTAATCTATACTGCGATTCTGCTTGTGCCATCATTTCGCGTGTATTATTAGCACTTGCTTTTGTTTGCTCTACCGAAGCTGAAGCCTGATTAACTAACGAGCTATAAATAGCGGCATTAATTTTTACAAGTACATCGCCTTTATGCACACTATCTCCCTCTTCTACATTCAGCATCGTTATTTCTCCACTTACTTCTGGTGCTATTTTCACTTCCGTTTCAGGGTAAATTTTGCCACTAGCCGATACTGTTTCTGTAATGGTATGTCTCGATACTTTTTCTATGGCTACTTTGGTTCCTTTGTTTCCGGTAGTTTTAGATATAACAACTAATACTATGGCAACAATTGCCAGAATAATTATTATCAACCAAATTCTTTTAGCGTTCATAGTCTCAACCTTATTGAAGGTGTAAATATAAGATAAACAACCGACCTACATGAAATATGACTAGTATCAATGGCCCTGATACTGATGTTTATTTGCAGAACATTGCCAAGCATAAAATATATGGCCGATGCCACTAGTTGTATATCGTTTTTGATGATTTTTTATATTTTGCTTTAGACACCAAATGTGGTGCCTATTGTGTAATTTGGACGACATAAATACTTGTTTAATGGCACAGCTAATAAGAAAGGAAGACTCACTTGAGTATCATGCTAAAGGTAGACCTGGAAAAATAGAAGTAATACCAACCAAGGAAACTAAAACACAAAGAGATCTTGCATTAGCATACTCGCCGGGTGTGGCAGACCCTTGTATGGAAATACATGCCAACCCTGATGATGTATACAAGTACACTGCTAAAGGTAATCTAGTAGCCGTGATAAGCAATGGCACTGCCGTATTAGGCTTGGGAGATATAGGGCCAGAAGCTTCTAAGCCGGTAATGGAAGGTAAAGGGCTGTTGTTTAAGATATACGCAGATATTGATGTGTTTGATATAGAATTGAATGTCAGGGAGATTGATGAATTTGTGAAGGTAGTTAAAGCATTGGAACCAACATTTGGAGGCATTAACCTAGAGGATATTAAAGCACCAGAGTGTTTTGAAATAGAAAGACGACTGAAAGAAGAATTGAGCATACCTGTAATGCACGACGACCAGCATGGCACAGCTATAATATCAGGTGCAGCATTACTTAATGCGCTTGAATTGGTAGGAAAACCCATCGAAACCATTAAAATGGTAATAAGTGGTGCTGGTGCATCTGCTATTTCCTGCTGCAAAATATACCAGAAATTGGGAGTGCTGCAAGAAAACATGTACATGTATGATACTAAAGGACTGATAGTAGCTAGCCGAACAGACCTCGACGATAACAAACGTCCATTTGCACAAAACATGGAAGCAATAAGTCTTGCCGATGCCATGGTAGGTGCCGATGTTTTTATCGGGTTATCTAAGGGTAATATCGTTTCTAAAGACATGGTGAAAGGAATGGCGGAAAAACCTATTGTTTTTGCACTGGCTAATCCTAATCCTGAAATTACTTACGACGATGCACTAGAAGCCCGGCCAGATGTAATAATGGCTACTGGCAGAAGTGATTACCCCAATCAGGTAAATAACGTGCTTGGTTTTCCTTATATATTCAGAGGTGCTCTGGATGTTAGGGCACGCACCATAAACGAAGAAATGAAATTGGCGGCTGTATATGCATTGGCTGCACTGGCTAAAGAGCCAGTACCTGATATAGTAAACGTAGCTTACAATAATAACCATCTGGTATTTAGCCCCACATACATCATTCCTAAGCCTATGGACCCTCGCTTGCTGGTTAGCGTGTCTACAGCAGTAGCCAAAGCTGCAATGGAAAGTGGTGTAGCCCGCAAACCAATAGTAGACTGGACACAGTATGAAATGGAATTGTATCGCCGCTCAGGTTCTTACGACAATCTGCTTAAATACATCAACAATAAAGCAAAACAGAATCCAAAGAGGGTAGTTTTTACTGAGGCCGAAAACATTAAAGTATTAAAGGCGGCACAAATTGCCAATGATGAGGGTATAGCAATACCTATACTGCTAGGCAATAAAGAGAAGATTGCTTCTATGATAGAGCAGTATGGATTGCATCTGGATGGAGTGGAAATCATAGACCCCAAGGGTGACGATGCAGAAGATATGCGCAATGAATATGGTGAGCTATACTTTGGAATGCGCCAACGTAGAGGCGTAAACCTTTACGAAGCCAAAAAAACTATGAGAGAGCGCACCTATTTTGGGTGTATGATGGTACACAATGGCGATGCTGATGCTATGCTATCAGGTCTTACACGCAAGTATCCAGACACTATTAAACCAGCGCTGGAAATAATAGGTATGGAAGAAGGTGTGAAACGTGTGGCTGGTATGTATATTATGCTTACTAAAAAAGGCCCTCTGTTTTTTGCAGATACTACACTAAACTTTTTTCCATCTGAAGATGAATTGATAGATATCACTATGCTGACTGCTGATATGGTTAGCAGCTTCAATATCAAACCAAGAATTGCGATGCTATCTTATTCCAATTTCGGAAGCAGCCCATCGCCAGAGGCTACTATTGTTCGTAATGCAGTAGCTCGAATAAAATATGACAATCCAGACCTTATAATAGACGGAGAAGTGCAAGCAGGTGTGGCATTCAATAAAGACCTGCTAAAAGAAAATTATCCCTTTTCTGATCTGGTAAATGAATCACCAAATGTGTTGATTTTCCCAAATCTGGCTGCTGGAAATATAGCTTATCATTTATTGCAAGAGGTGGGTGGAGCCGAGGCTGTTGGTCCTATATTACTGGGTCTCCGCAAGCCAGTGTATGTGTTGCAGCTAGGTAGCACAGTAAGGCAAATAGTTAACATGATATCGCTAGCAGTAGTAGAAGCTCAAGTAAAAGAGCAATATAGTTAGTAGATATTCCAATCTATTTGTGAGTTTGGTTCTCAAACAATGCAATGTTGACAATAATTCAATTGATTGTCAACATTGCATTGTTGTTTGTAAGAAAAATGAATGATTTGTGTTAGTATAAAAATCCTAAAGCACCATTTGCGTATAGATTTTTTCCAGTGTATCGTCAGGCGCATAACACAATCCGGGGTGTACCTTCGATGATTGTACAACAGTACTACGTGTAGCGGTAAGCCAGCGGAAACGCTCAGCTACAGGTAGTTTGCCAATAGCCCCACTGTCAGGTTTTGCCTGACAGATACGGTCAAATGCATGGAGATATGAAGTTATCTCGGCTAAGTCTAGTTGAGGTGCAAATGCAGTTAATTTCCTGGCATCCAAGAAGTATTTAACTTTCAGAAAACGCCTTTGCCTACAATACAATACAACCCCAACATTGAGAAATTCTTCACGTTCCACCCTAGGTACAATGCGAAGCACGGCATACTCAAATAAGTGCAGTTCTGGCATCTTGTGCAGCTTTTACAAAGGTATGAGAATGTGCTAATCGTGTAGAGAGAAACTGATAGTACGCCTGACGGTGCTCTTGTACAGATTTAAATGGTGAATCGTCTGATAGCCAAGCATCTGGGATAAGCATCACTATCTTCTGAATAAGTTCATTCGTTAAGATTTGTGAGTATGTATTATCTATAGACGAGAGTTCTGTTGCTTGTGGCAACAGAACATGGTCTTTAATATGTGAAAATGGTAAGGAAGCCTTCTCTGCCCAGTTTTGCCAGGAATGGTGAAAATACAGAGATGCACCATGGTCAATCAACCACAATTCTTTGTTCCAAAGCAGCATGTTGGTGTTGCGGCTGGTACGGTCTACATTCATTAATAAACAATCTAGCCAAACAATTTTCGATGCGTCCATTGCATCTACCTTAGTTACCGTAGGGTCGAAGGTAATGGCACCTGACAAGTAGTGTATAGCTAGGTTTAGACCCACACTCGCTTTTAGTAAGTCTTGTATTTCTTCATCAGGTTCGGTGCGCCCAAATGCTTCGTCTAGAGTTGCAAAAACTATTTCGGGCATACGCAATCCTAAAGCACGAGCTATTTCGCCACCTATAAGCTCTGCTATCAATGCTTTTCGTCCCTGACCTGCACCCCTGAACTTGAGCACATACATAAAGTTATCATCGGCTGCAGCTATAGCAGGCATAGAGCCACCCTCCCTAAGTGGGGTTATATATCTCGTAACATTCACTGTCCGTATATCAGGTTCGCTATAATTCATGCCGTCTACAGGTTTATATCAATTCAAACAGCCCCAATGCTACTTTTTGGGTGGTGCCGGTCTGAAAAATACTGGGAAGCTAGCAGAACCTTTTGTTGGTTTACCGTCCTTCATAGCAGGTTTCCATGCCGGCATACTTTTTATCACCCTTATAGCTTCTTCGTCACAGCCATATCCCAGCCCTTTTACTACTTCATGATCGGCTGTTGTGCCATCTTCATTCACAGTAAACTTTACAAGTACAGGGCCCATTACTTTATTGGCAAGAGCTCCTTCAGGATATTTTAGGTTCTCGTCAATGTATTTTCTTGCATCTACACCTGCGGTTGGCTGCTGGTCTGGTCTGCCTGCTGAGCTAGCACCCATTTTACTTCTTGTAGAATCATTTAGTCTGTCTTTGAAGCCCGGTATTGGGAGTTCTCCAGCTCTCATAGGTGTATTCTGTTGCATGTCTGCAGGCAACTTATTGACTGCATCTGTAATTTTACCATCGGTAAAAGTTAAAGACACATACAATTCACCATCAGCACTCCAATATTTCCATGTACCGGTACGCACGTCATTTGTATAGCGCATCTCGCTACATTTTTGTCCGTTCTCATAATTGGAAGTAAACGCTCCATTCCAATGTGAATTTTTGAAAAATGAATTTTCCTGTTCTAGGAATTTAACAAACATACCACTAGGCAGTTTACGTAAAGAATCATTCCCAAAATTGCGCATGTTGCCTCTGGTCTGCATTAATGAGCCACCTGCAAGTGGGTTAGTAGCTCTCATTTTTTTAGCAAGCATGGTATCTATCTCGGCTTCTGAAATGGCTACATATTGTTGCTCAAATCTTGTTTTGCCATTTTTATGCCAGCCCTGCCATTTGCCATCAGCCATTCCATTTTCATAGTTCAGTTCGGCTTCTTTACTACCATCATAATAGTTGTAACTGAATAAGCCGGTTTTTATGCCTTGTCTGTATTCACCACTGTAAGACACTTTCCCGTTGTCATAATAAAAAGTGCATTTACCATTATAAATCTTCTGTGGTTGAGCCTCTCTGTCCATGCTCCTGAAAGACATGTTCATACTATTTGCCCTTCTGCTATCAGCAGCAGTATCAAAATTGTAATTATCTCGAATGTTTTGCATGAATAATCCGAAAGAATAATCTCCCTCAAATGATTTTTTGCCATTTTCAAAATAGGTTGTTTTTTTTTGTGCCTGAGCCTGAGTGGCTAAAAACAACGATCCTAGTATTAATACTTTCTTCATAGAGATGTTTTCAAGAATTTTAAAATAATTATTAAATGTATAAAGAACTCTTGTAGGGTTTTTGATTATAAGTATTAGTTTCTGTATTTCACTTCTATTGCGTGCAATTCTATTAGTGGTTTCAAGAATTCCTCCAGCGCATATACACTTAGCTGGCTAGCTGCATCACAAAGTGCTTTTTCGGGGTCGGGGTGTGTTTCTATAAATATGCCATCCACACCTGCTGCAACGCCAGATCTACTAAGCACGGGCAAAAATTCTCTGGCTCCGCCTTTAGCATCAGCACTTGGTATACCATATTTGCGAATCGCATGGGTGATATCAAATACTACTGGATAACCTATTTGATTGAGGTGATAAAAACTACGAGGGTCTACTACTAGGTCGTTGTAGCCCATAGTATATCCACGCTCTGTTAGTATTATATTATCATTACCCGCTGCTACACATTTAGCCACAGGGTGTTTCATATTGTCTGGTGCTAAAAACTGACCGTGTTTTATGTTTACCACCTTGCCTGTTTTTGCTGCAGCTACCATCAATCCCGATTGCATGCATAGGTATGCGGGTATCTGCAATACATCGCACACCTCAGCAGTAGGTGCTGCATGGTCTGGGTAGTGAATGTCTGTAAGTAAGGTGAAGCCAAATTGCTCTTTTACTTTAGCTAGTATTTTCAAGCCATTATCTAGTCCCGGTCCATCATAATAACTGAGGCTACTGCGATTGTCTTTAAGAAAGGAAGATTTGTAAATAATAGGGATATTCAACCGCTCACTTACTTCTTTCAGTTTCTCGGCTGTTTTCATCATTATTATTTCTTCCTCTATCACGCACGGTCCAGATATAAGAAACAACTCATCAGCACCACATACTATATTACCGACATTTACTTTTTTTACGCTCATTATATGATTTATTATTTTTCTAATTAGGGTATTGATGACAACATAGAATGTTACATTCTTCTGTACAACGCTTCTATGGTCTCAATAGTTACTTTTTCTCTCCAATCGGTGCCTATAGCGTGGTTCCACATATGCGGCAGATTGTACGCTACATGAGCCATGGCTGTTATTTGCTCATTTGTCCAGCTTTTACTAAGCCCTGTTGGTAGTGTTACATTGTGACGGGTAAGCATTTGCTTTAGTTCACTAACGCCTTCGCCGTAATAGTCTTCTAGATGCTGAAACGCTAGGCAATTGGCATAACAGTGTTTCTCGCCTAGTATTTTGGATAAGCCATAAGACAATGCATGACACACACCTACTTCAGAATAAGTAAGACTAAGACCACCCATCATACTGGCAACCATTAGTTTGTCATCATTTTCGGGTGATTGACCAGCATTTTCTCCCAGATATATTTCCCGGCATAGTTTCAGTGCCTGCTCTGCATAAGCATGGCTGTATGCATTATTAAGCGTGCCTTGCTCAGATTCTACACAATGAATGTAAGTATCCATGCCGGTATATAGCCATTTGTCTACAGGCACAGTACTAGTTAGTTCAGCATCAAGTATCACTTGGTTGAAAACTGTCCAATCGCATTTCAGCCCCAATTTTTTCTCTGGCCCTGTCAATACTGCAGTCATCGATACTTCTGCACCAGTGCCAGAGATAGTAGGTATACCCAAATGATAAATTCCTGGCTTTTTTATCAGGTTCAGACCTTGATAAAGAGTAGATGAGCCTTCATTGGTAAACATAAGCGATACAGCTTTTGCAATATCCATTATACTGCCACCACCTATACCTACTACACCAGATGGCAAACCATGATTCTTCAGCACTTCATCTCTTAGATGGTCTATCTGATCAGTAGTCGGTTCATGTGGGTCTACATCTATAAACTTCACAACATCATTACTTTTCGCGGGTAGTCGTTGTTCCAGATCTTTACCTTTAAAATAGTTGTCTACCACATATAGAAAGAAATGATCGTTTTCACTGCGTTTATCGTCCAGTATGCTTTCCAGCATAGAAAAACTCCCTCTGCCGAAAACTACTTTATCTATATTCTTGAAATTTTTGTGCATGCAATGAATAGTTATATTGCCTTAGTAGTATTATTTTTTGTTTCCCAGTTACGCCGTCGCTTGCTCCACACTCATTGCAGCCTTTGCACATGTAGCTATTCTGCCAGCCAGTGTTGCTACTTCTGCTTCTGTCCAGGTGCAGCGTATACCAAATGATATGAGCCTACCTATTACTTCCTGCGATTTAGGCAAATGAAGATTGGTATAATCCTGTGCATGTCCCAATACCTGTACCGGTAGTTTTGATGCAGTTCTCAGATGTTTGATATGGTCCCATTGGTTAATGAAATGGTACATATTGGTGTACCAGTAGTTGAAACCACCTATGCCAGCTTTGTTCATCTCAGCTACAGTACGTGCTGCAGTTTCAGTGTCGGGCATTAGTATATTCAGGAAAGTAGCAGAGTCGCCATCAGGGTCGCATAGATGTGCAAAAGATATGCCATCAGTTTGCGACAGTATATCTACAAGCATTTGTTTGTGTTTGCGGTTTACCTCGCGTATGTGTGGCACTTTACGTGTCTGAGCTACGCCTACAGCAGCATGCAGTTCGCTTATGCGGTAGTTGAAACCCAATATAGGGTGTTGCTCCATACCACGGTTGCTCCCCACATGGTCATGACCATGATCGCTGTACGAATCGGCCAGCTTATACACAGCTTCATCATTAGTTACCAGCACACCACCTTCACCAGCAGTAGCTATCTTAAAAAAGTCGAAAGAATAACTACCAGCAGTACCAAACAATCCTGTTGCGGTACCCTTGTAACTAGCCGCAAACGCCTGCCCTGCATCTTCTACTAGTATCAGGTTGTGTTCTTTTATTACGGCCATTATGCCGTCCATGTCTGCCATGCCACCGCACATATGCACCAAGCATACAGCTTTGGTATTGGGGGTAATAGCATTTTTAATG
>JBIKKS010000389.1:0-2825 GCA_044360235.1 Flavipsychrobacter sp.
TTCATCAATCTCTGCAAACACCGGTATCGCACCCACAAACAGTACTGCTTCTACCGTAGCTATGTAGGTAAATGGCGGTACTATTACCTCATCGCCAGTGCCTATACCCGATGCTGCAAGTGCAGTAGCAATAGCCGTAGATCCGCTCGACATGGCATGTGCATATTTAGCTCCGGTTATTTTACATACTTCGGCTTCAAAGTCTTTGGCTTTCCATATGCCATTACGTTGCTGGTCGTGGTTATAGCGAAACAGAATTCCTGTTTCCAGTACGTCATTTATTTCTTTACGTTCTTCGTTTCCGAATAGCTCTGTTCCGGGCATGTGATTATTTTTTGAGATTGCAAAGATAATAATAGGGTAGCACAAACTATTGTTATAACCTTAGTATCTGAATACGATTATTATATTAACCACCCTTTCTGTTCTATGTTGCTGAGTATTCTATCTGCTGCACCAGTATTACTAATCATAAAATGCTTCAACTTTTGATGTATCACATCTCTACGTAGCTCATCATTTACTAAACTACTGAGTATGGTTACCGCTTCGGTTTCTGTATTTGCTGGGAAGGCAACACCTTCAGCCACCATACTTACAGCTTCAGTAAATTTTTGATAAACAGGACCAAAAACAATGGGCAGACCAAAGATGGCTGGTTCTAATGTGTTGTGTATACCTCCTTTAAGAAATCCCCCACCCACAAAAGCAACATTTCCATAAGCATAAAGGCTTGATAGCATACCTATATTGTCTATAATCAGCACTTTTGCATCTTTATTGTTGTTGACAACAAAACTTGAATATAGAACGGCATCATTGCCATACAAAGCTACGAGCTGGTCGATGTGCGTTTTGTCTATTTCGTGTGGGGCAATAATCATTTTCCAACCTATGGGTAATGATGGTAAAAAGTTACAAAGTATTTGTTCGTCAGCCGCCCATGTACTCCCAGCTATCACAATCTTATTGTTAGCTTTATATTCCTCTATTTCAGGTATAGATCTCAGTTTAGTAGCTATTTCATTTACCCTGTCATACCTAGTGTCACCCGTTATATAGATATTTTCTTTTAAACCTATTCCTGCAAGTAGCTGTGCCGACCTATTGTCTTGTACATGTATTTGTGTAAAGAATCCAAGCATGTTCCTTAAAAAACCACCATACCATTTGAAAAATGCTTGTGAGGGGCGGAAAGCTGACGAAACTAATAATAACGGTATTTTCCGCATATTAACTTCTGACAGGTAATAATGCCAAAACTCATATTTCACAAACAATACCAACGATGGATTGATTAATGTTATAAAGTCTTTTGCAGCACTTTTACCATCCATTGGTAGGTAAAAAATATAATCTGCGGTAGTATAGTTTTTACAATGCTCATATCCAGATGGCGAAAAAAACGTAAGCACAATCTTGTAATCGGGATATTGTTTTTTGACTGACTCTATCAATGGTCTTCCTTGCTCAAACTCACCTAGCGAAGAACAATGAATCCATATTCTTTTTTCGTTGGCACCTAGTTTATCTGCTATTTGTTGTCGCCAGTTTCTTCTGCCAGCTATCCATAATTTGGTTTTATGGTTGTAGAGGGCATTGATGCCGATACCCAATCTGAAAAGCCATAAAAAAATGCAGTACAGTATCAAAATGCTTTTTTGAGATAGAATAACTGTGTAAAATTATAAATAGTAGCGGTAATCGGTACAACGATTGGTCTTATAAATTAGTTTTATATTCCAGTGCCTCTTGTAGCATCATTACTGCACTTACAGCATCTATCAGTTCCTTTTGTTCTCGGGTTTTCTTTTTTAATCCCATACCTGCTATTTGCTGGGATGCTATCCGCGATGTCATACGCTCATCGGTTTTTTCTACAGGCATGTTCGGGAATACGTTTTTAAACTTTAGGATGAATTTATCTACTATAGGCGTAGCATCTGTTGGTGTTTCGTCCATGTTTAACGGATATCCTACTATAACTTTTTCTACAGGCTCGGCAGCTATGTACTTTTTTAGGTAGCCTATCAGCTCACCTGTTTCTACTGTGTCGAGTGCAGTAGCTATTATCTGCAAAGGATCTGTTACAGCAATGCCAGTTCTTTTTTTTCCTATGTCTAATGCTATAATTCGTGCCATTATTTTTATTTGGGCAAAGATAATTTGCTATTTTCTGTAATCAGGTACTCCAGGTATTTGCATATAATTATTGTCTGGTTTCTCTGGGTCGGGTGGGGCAGCACCTTTGAATTTCCGTATGTTGTATGTTAGCTGAAACATAAAGTACTGTCGTAGTACTTGTGTGTTGGTGTTTTCAATATAAATCTCAGTCACAGACCGGCTTATGCTGGTGTTCTGATTCAACAAATCGTATACGCTTATCCGTGCTTCCATGGTTTTTTTCATAAATTTGTAACCTAGGAAAGCTCCCCACAAGTAATAGTTTTGAGAGCCAGTGCCGCTAAATGCTGTGTAATAGTTGTTGGTGATATTTGTATTCAGTACAAAGTTGTCCAGAAATATCCAATTGATTCTGAAGGAAGCATTGTGGTTGTAAAAGTTGTTATTTGCGCTACTCTGAATACTATTGTTTACCACATTGTAATAACCTGTGTATGAAAGCGTGAAGTCTATGTTTTCACTTACGTTACTACTCACTACCATTCCTAATGAGGGTATATAGTTGTCAGAATAGTTCAGCAATGTGTTTATTATACCTGGGGTACGCACATAGTTAAGCCCGCCAATGAAGTTTACATTACTCTTAATAAATCCAAAAGGGAGACCATAAGTAGCAAAAAGCCTTGTGTTCCAATACCCAT
>JBIKKS010000277.1:0-3843 GCA_044360235.1 Flavipsychrobacter sp.
CAACAAAAAGTGCAGCCGTCTACCACAAGTTCCTTACCCAGCCCCAACGGGGCGCAATATCATAGCGGTGGGCATCGCCCACCGAAAAACACACCAAAAACACCCCAAAAACACCCCTTCCGGACACCATCGCCAAAACTGGTTAAAAATCGGCGATAACCCGCACCCAGAGCGGAAACCATTTTTTATGATATACACGTAGCTGTATATGATAGTACGAAAAGCGTATTATCATAGATTCCCAATTTGCTGTTGTCCACATCCCAATTCACCTTTGTGCCCTAAACAACAAAAAAATCCAAAAACTATGACCCTAACAGACCAAAAGAAACACGCCCTAGATTTGTACATCAACCAATCCTACACCCAGCAGCAGATAGCAGATGCCGTAGGAGTATGCGTACGCACCATCCACAACTGGGTCAAGCAACACGCCTGGGACCGTCTGCGTCTAGCCACACACCAAGCACCAGCCCTCATTGCAGACAACTTCAGCAGCCAGCTAGTCGAGCTACAAAACAACATCGCTTCGAGAGAACCCGGCAAACGTTTCCCCACCACCCAAGAAATGGAAATCATGCGTAAGCTAACTGTGTGTATCAATAACACTAAAAAGACTGTGTCGTTACCTCAAGTGACTCAAATGATGCGAATGTTTCGCTCTTATGTTTTCGACACCCGCAAAAAGGAATTTGCCTCTATCGTCGCCGATGTCATCGATAGTTTCATCGAAGCCCGCTCTCGTTTCGGCTACGCCCCTTACGAACTAGAATTTGGCGTAGAAAAAATCCAACCCCTTGACCCGCTATACAATCCCTACCACGAACCCATAATTAAAACTGAACCCAAACCCAAAGCACCAGAAACACCCGATACCAATCCTGCAGGCAGCGACTCCTTACCTTCTAATGTGCACATCAACAGCGAAGGCAAAAAAATATACACCATCAACACCGACCTCTGGGATGACAATATCCGCAACACCCTCATGGCTCATTTTGGTGATTCTGGCAATACAGAAAACATGTCTCCCGAAGAGCAAGCCATCCACGCCTCTATCGTCGAAAAACTGAAACCAGTTTTCGAAAATAAAAAACCATTGACTGTCAATGACTTATCTGCCAAAACACCTGAAAACAACCTGTCAGTAGCCATAGCTTTAAGCGAAGGATACGGCAACGAACCCTTTAGTAGCCATAGCTCCGTAGCGAAGGATACTGAAAACCTAGAAACCCTGTTGGAAGGACTCAGAAAGGCATTCCTCCAATACCATCCCCTACAATCCGACAATGAAATAAACCCCAATCCAACCAGCAATGCAGCACCATTACCGGAAAATGAAACTCCATTGATTATCAACGACTTATCTTCCAAAACACCCGAAACAACCGGTAACAAACCGGCAACTCCCATCGACCCATTATTTGTTGGCTACCCCACATCCAGCACCCCACCCGACCCCACCGTCCCCTACACCTACTTCAATGGCAAGATGCTACTCACCAAGTATCCCGATGGTCGCATCCGTTACGATTACGGTGGTGGCAGACCCGCCATCACCATCACCAAAGGGGGCCCCGCCATCCTTGAGCGCAGGGTCTTCTACATCTAAACTTTCAGTAGCCATAGCTTTTTCAGCGAAGGCTACCAGAAAAACGATTATCATTGATTATCAACCACTTATACACCAAAAGGCATGAAACCACCGGCAAAAAACCTTTTAGTAGCCATAGCTTTTTAGCGAAGGCTACGGCAATTCCAGCAACCCTTAAATCACAGAAAATGACCCTACACTATTTCACTATTACCTTCACCTCCATGTCAGGTTTCACCTGCATGATGCCGGTTATTAGCACAGTATCGCCTGTCGCTAGGCCTTGCAGTATCTCCACCTTGTCGCTGGTGCGTGCACCTATCTTCACAGGCACCATAGTAGCCCTACCATTTTTCACCACGGCTACTACCTTTTCCCTGTTGGTAGGTATCACCGCCTGCGAGGGTATCAGCACTGCATTAGCATTATGCTGAAACGGTATAGTGATATGTGTAAACGCTCCAGGGCCTAGCTTACCTGCCTTATTATCTACTAGGGCACGCACCCTCAGGGTACGGGTTGTACTATTGGCCGATGGTTCTATGGCGACTATGGTAGCTGTAAACGTATCTTGTTTGCCATTTATGGTAAACAGGACTCCCTTACCTGGCTTTACCTCATCCCTGTATTGCTCAGGCATACTGAAGTCCATTTTCAGCATAGCGGTCTGTTGCAGCGTAGTCAGTACAGTAGCAGGTGTCACTATAGCACCACTACTCACATTGCGTATACCCGTTCTGCCACTAAATGGAGCTATAATACTAGTGCGCCTTAGTTGTGCTTGCGAATAAGCGATATCCGCATCTATGGCAGATATCTGGGTATTAGTGGTCTCATAGTCCTGTTGGCTTATGCCGCCTATATTCAGCAGTTCTGCCTGTCGTGTGCGTATCTTTACTTGCAGTTCGCGCTGGGCTCTTAGTTTTTGTATTTGGGCTTTTATGTCCTCGTTATACAGTTGTGCCAGTATTTGCCCTTGGGTCACTACTGCCCCTTCTTTAAAGGTGATGGAGGTTATTCTGCCCTGTATCTCAGGCATGATGCTTACCTCCTCATTCGGCACCAACGTACCACTTGTAGTATATTCGTTCTCAAAAAGTTCGGGCTTCACTACTATTCCTTCAGCGGTCAGGGTTTTTGGTCCTCCGGCTTTCGCAGGTACATCCACTTTCTTATCGCCGCAGGCACTTAGCAAAACAGCCAAAGCAATATATGACAAGAATTGTAACTTAGTAGTGTGCACCATAATATATGTATAGACATACAAAGATATTGACCAGAGACCTCAATAGAGAGATATTTCTTTATTGGACCATAATATTAACTTATCAAAAAAACCAAATAGGATACTACCATTAAAAACAAACTGATATACCTAAAACAGACTGTAATACGTAACATTGCCAATCGAAAATGCAAAATATGAAACTCATTATCCTCAGCCCCGATACCGATATCCCCCAAGAAACCACCACCGCCAACCGACTGCTAGATATGGGCGCACATAGGTTTCATATCCGCAAGCCACACTACACCTCCGCACAATATGAGCAATACATAGCACAGATAAACCCACAACACAGACGGCGGCTGGTGATACATGGCAGTTATGAGTTATACTCAAACCTAAAAATAGGTGGCATACACCTAAATACCGCCGCCAGAGGCAACAAAGAAGTTTGGGATCAACTAAAGGGCATACCAGCGTCGGCTATATCTACCTCATTTCATAGCTGGCAAGAGATAACCGACAACACCTATCCATACAGATATGTATTCATCAGTCCCTTGTTCGATAGCATATCTAAATCAGGGTACGAAGCAGCCATAGCCCTACAAGACATTAGCGACACTAGAAAAAAGGCAGAAAAAGACCATAGATTTTGCCCACAAATAGTAGGCCTCGGGGGCATTTCACCACACAACATGCCACAATTGCTACAGCATGGCTACGATGGTGCAGCACTGCTCGGCAGCATCTGGCAATCTCCCGACCCTATTGCAGCATTTGTAGAGGTAGTAATGGCTATAAACCCAGATCACGAACACCCTCCTGCAGATTGATAACCTGCTCAAAACCATGCTCCAACAGCAACTGAGCCGCCCGCATACTGCGCACCCCCGATGCACAGTACACCGCCACAGGCTTATCTTTTTGCAGCAAGTTCAGGTTATCAGCCAGTCCCGATAACGGCATATTAATGCCTCCTATATTGCTCGTTTGGTGTTCTTCGGCTTCGCGCACATCT
>JBIKKS010000278.1:0-3841 GCA_044360235.1 Flavipsychrobacter sp.
GCTAGGTAAAATTAACAAACTTATTCGTTTAAAAATAAAATGTTCGGTGTGTTAACAAAAATTATTCAAAAGAAAATAACAGACAACATTCATGTTCAGGGCCTACACAAGCCAGTCTTTTATCGTATATATAATAGTGCTGATAATGAGGCACTCACTGATTTATTAAATGAAAATGAGGGTATTGTAGTGTATGATACCTTAAAGGCGCAACTACGCGAACTGATTAAAACCAAGTTTCCTACCCATACCCTTACCCCCGAGCAATATGAGCAAAAGATAGCAGAACACCTGAAAGGACAGCCGCTTGATGAGTACGGTGTTTGGGTGTATTATCCTTGGAATCAAAAATTGGTACATATACTAGACGAAGCGGAATTTATAGATCTTCGTACTTCTGCCAATCGTAATAAAATAACTACTACTGAGCGTGATATATTAGCTACAAAAAAGGTAGGTGTCATTGGTCTTTCGGTAGGGCAATCAGTATCGCTTACACTGGCTCTTGAGCGTGGCTGTGGAGAGTTGAGAATTGCTGATTTTGACACTTTAGAGCTTAATAACCTAAACCGTATCCGCACAGGGTTGCACAATTTAGGGTTGCTAAAGGCGTATGCTGTTGCCAGAGAAATTGCGGAAATTGATCCTTTTTTCAAAGTGGTGTGCTATACCGATGGTATAACAGAAGATAATATTCATGACTTCTTTACAGATGGTGGACCACTGAACATGGTGATAGATGAGTGCGACGGAGTGAATATAAAGATACTCTGTAGATTGAAAGCACGAGAGCTAAATGTGCCGGTATTGATGGAGGCAAGTGACAGAGGGACTGTTGACGTGGAGCGTTTTGATCTTGAACCTGACCGTAAGATTCTCCATGGGTGGCTAGAGCATCTGCCCATTGATTTTAAAATACTTAATAATCTTAAAACCAGCGAGGAGAAACTGCCCTATATACTGCCTATATCAGGACTTGAAACACTATCGGCAAGAATGAAGGCATCAATGGTAGAGATACAACAAACCATTACTACTTGGCCACAGCTTGCCACGGCGGTAACACTGGGTGGTGCGGTAACAGCAGATACATGTAGGCGAATATTTTTGAATCAGTTCACTGATTCAGGTAGATATTTTATAGACATGGAAAAAATAATGCCTGATACCCGGCCCAAAGAACAAAGCCCTCTTTTATTTACATCGTCTGCGCACGAGTTGACTAAAGATGAGCTAGATAACATTGTATCTCAATGCACAATCAAATACTCAGCTCACAGTAATGCTCCTGGGTTAGACACAATAGGAGAATTAGTAAAAGCAGCAATAAAAGCACCCTCAGCTGGTAATAATCAACCATGGAACTGGCATTACGAAAACAATTTGTTGTTCTTGTTGCATGATAGGGTTAGGTCAGTTTCATTTGGCGATTTTCAGCATATAGCATCCTATATTGCGTTAGGTGCAGCGTTAGAGAATCTAAATCTGGCTGCTGTTCATCACAATATTTCTACATCAGTACATTATTTTCCTGTATCAGATACTAGGTGTGCAGCAGTCATTCAGTTTGCACCACAGCACAACGAAGCTAGTATTTTTGAGCCTCAAAAACTGTATGCTGCTATTGATACTCGTATCACAAACCGTAATTTAGGCGCCAGAGTTCCTTTGTTACCGTCACAATCTGCTTTGCTGTCGCAGGCTGTAGCCTCTGTAGATGGCGCAGCACTACATTTGAGGCAAGACTCATCTGATCTTGAGGAGCTAAAGGAAATAATGAGTGCTGCAGAGCGGCTACGTATGCTACATGCTGAAGGTCATTATGAGTTTTATGAAAAAGAAATAAGATGGAATGACGAGCATAGTCGCACCACAGGCGATGGTATAGACATAGCGACGGTAGATATTTCGGCGTCAGACAAGGTGGGGTTAAAACTTGTAAAAGACCCTGAGGTAGTGAAGTTATTAGCAGACTGGCGCGGAGGCAAGGCATTAGAGAAAATAGCTAATAAAGCAGTGAATAGTGCATCAGCGGTAGGGCTTATCACTATGCCACAGTTTACATCTGTCAATTATCTGGATGGTGGCAGAGCAGTGGAGCGTTTGTGGTTGACTGCGGCAGATGCAGGCATATCTATGCAGCCTATGCTAGCTGCTACGTTGCACTTTGCCCGTCTCAAGTATGGCAGTGGCGAAGGCCTGCCAGACTTTATGAAAGAAGAATTTAGTGTTCTCCACGATAGGTTCTTGAGAATATTCCCTGAGGTCGAGGGTAGAGCAGAAGTGTTTTTGTTTAGACTTAGTATAGCTGAATTGCCTACTGTCAAGTCTTACAGGTATCCAATTGAAAAAGTTTTTAAACATTCTTAAAAACATTGTCGAAATGATAAGGATAAGGGCATTCAGAGCTATAGATGATGTAGAGGCTTGCAACTTGTATGCCCTAGAACACATGGAGATATTGAAGATATTTGGTATTACAAAAATCACTACTGCTAATAATAGTTGGATAGATAACCCCAATGTATATGTCATACTTGCCGAAAGAGTTTCTGATAATTATCCTGTAGGTGGAGCCAGAATTCATTTGTATCACCCAGACTATCCATTGCCAATGGATGATGCTATCAAGGAATTTGACCCTAATGTAAAAAATATACTAGCACACCATGCTGAAAATGGAGGTACAAGTGAAATTTGTGGTTTGTGGAATGCAAGGTCTGTAGCAGGCTGGGGTATAGGTACTTTGTTTCTGGCGCGGGCAGGTGTGGCTATGAGTACCCAACTGCCTATGAGTTCTATGTTTGTGTTATGTGGAGGTCATACTATTGGTATTACTCTGGAAAAGGGTTTTACAATTGATGAAAGACTAGGTAACAAGGGCACTTTTTATTATCCAAAGGAAGGACTAGTGGCTACTGCTGGAGTTATGAATAATATTTATGACCTTAAAGATGCACAAGAGATAGACAGAGGAATAATAGAAAGCCTTAGGGCAAATCCCAATCAAACTAGAACAGAGTCAACAGATAAGATAACTTTCGATGTTGAATATAGACTGAATCTTAATTTGTAGAGTGGTGATTTGAAACGAATATCGCTACAAAAAGTAGATTTTTCATTTTGCTTAATAACATTCTCTTTTTCTATTGTTTTTATAGTCATTTACGGTATCTTCACATACTATTGTTCCACTTCTTTCTTAAATTTATAACTAACTATTGTTATTGAGGTTTCAATGATTGCTATAAATAGGATATTTATTGTTGTTATTCTCTTTTGGTCTTTCTCCTTACAAGCGCAGGAGTACAAGTATACCGATGCCAATCAGTTAAGTATTATCGGTAAGCATTTCGAAGTACTGGAGGATTCTTCTGGTAAAATGACTTTTGAAGATGTGTTAGCTATAAAGGGTTTCAAAGTATCAGGAGTAGAGGTCTCGAACTTTGGTATCACTAATTCAGCATTTTGGCTAAGGTGTGTAGTGAAAAACGAAACACTGGAACGCGATCTGTTTTTAAACGTTCAATACCCGCTAATAGACCATGTTTTATTGTATTTGGTAGATAGTACAGGCAATTATGTGGTAGATACATCGGGCGAAATGGTACCTGTTTCAGACAGGAAGTTTACAAATCACAATTTCATATTTAAGCTCAACATTCGTCCTGGTAACCAAAAGGTAGTGTACTTACGGGTGGCTAGCCAAGAACAAATTTTAGTTCCGTTGGCACTTGGTGGATATTCTGCTGTTTTTCAGGCAGCCAATAGGCAAGATATGCTTACTGCTATTTACTTCGGTATCATATTAGTTATGGTATTCTACAACTTTTTTGTATAT
>JBIKKS010000279.1:0-3825 GCA_044360235.1 Flavipsychrobacter sp.
AGCTTGTGCGCAATCGTTTGGTTGGCACTCCCATTCCCAGGTGCGCTAGCAGTGAACTGATACCTACAGCCCTAAGAAAAGTGGTTTTGCCCGACATATTAGCGCCTGTGAGCAATAGGAAGTTTTTACCAGCTCCAAAACTCAAATCGTAAGACACTGGAGTAGACAGCAGTGGGTGGTATATGGCTTCGCCCTCCAGTAGTACCGGCAGTTCTGGCGCTAGGTCGGCAAACACCAGTTTATGCTCATTTGTAGCCCGTGCCATAGACTGCCATGCATCTAGCAGGGCATAACTGGTTATGAGCCTGTAAATAGTATTTTTCAGTTCGCGCCGGGCATGATACTGCAATCTAGCCAGTGTAGCAAAGGGGGTATGTTCGCTTATTTCTATCAGTTCGTTTATTAGTTTGTGCTCCAGATTGCCCTTCATTTTATTCAGCTCGGCAAGCAGGCGCACGGGCACATCGGGCATATCTGCAATAGCTGTCAATTGAAGGCAGCCCTTCAGAAAGTCGCACAGATGCGACAAAGAGAACTTCGTAAAAAAATACTCCCTTTTATTGAATAGTTTCTGGAACGTGGGTGTAAGCATTGCTGCCAGCCCGCTAGGGGGAGCAGAAGCACCCTCTGCCGATTCAAAAAACTTATCCAGCATCACTATCGTGCCGTTCAGTATCACTACTGGCCACCGTTCGGTATGGTTGCTCCAAAATTTTATGGTATCCTGCACTGCTACCAGTTGCTCGTAGCTATCGGGAGGATTTAGTATATGCTTTCGCAGCGTATCTCTGCCAGCCTGAGTAGTAGTACGGTCTATAAGCGCAAACACACCACCACTGCCATCTGCAGGAAATACTGCCAGATCTCTGAGAGTGGTTTTGTCGTTTTGCATTTGTAGTTATTTTCTTCGTTAGCTGCTCACTCTTCACTTTCACATTGGTTACAATGCTGTTTCATTTTATCCTCTGCTAAACTTCACTCTCTGCCCACGGCAGGCATCATTTACTTGTCCGTTTGAGTAGGCAATGTCTCCGTTTACAAAAGTGGTGTGTACAGATACTGGGAAGGTATGCCCCTCAAATGGCGACCAACCGCATTTATACAATAAGTTTTGCTTAGTCACCGTCATTTGTTCGTTCATGTTTACCAGCACCATGTCTGCATGGTAACCTTCACGCAAGTAGCCCCGCTCAGCTATATTAAAACATACTGCTGGTGCATGACTCATTTTTTCTACAACCTTTTCAATGCTTATTTTTCCTTCTTTGGCATATTGCAGCATCAACTGCAATGAGTGTTGTACCAGTGGCAAACCTGATGGAGCCTTCTGGTAAGGCTGTTGTTTTTCGTCCCAGGTGTGTGGGGCGTGGTCTGTAGCTATTATATCCAGTCGGTCATCGAGAAGGGCTGCCCACAATGCCGCTTTGTTTTCAGCGGCTTTTATTGCTGGGTTGCACTTTATCAGATTGCCCTGTTGTGCATAGTCATCGGCTGTGAAGTGTAGGTGGTGTACACATACTTCTGCTGTTATTCTTTTGTCTTCAAGGGGCAGCATATTGCCAAACAGTTGCAACTCTCGGGCTGTAGATATGTGCAGTATGTGCAAGCGAGTATTGTGCATCTTGGCAAGTTGCACCGCCGAAAACGAACTCTCGAAACACGCTTCTGTATTGCGTATCAGCGGATGGTAAGAGGCGTGGTCGGCATCTTTGTATTGTGCTTTGTTGGCATTTATCACATTTTCGTCTTCGCAGTGGGTGGCTATTAGTAGCTCTGCACCTGCAAATATGCGCGACAATGTGATATAATTATCCACCAGCATATCACCAGTGCTCGACCCCATAAATATCTTAATACCGCAAACGTCGTTTTTCTTAGCATTGGTACGCAATACCTCTTCTACATTGGTGTTAGACACACCCATAAAAAACGAATAGTTTGCCACAGCAGTATTTGCTGCAATTTGGTATTTATCCTCCAACAACTCTTGTGTTAGTGCAGCAGGTATGGTATTGGGCATCTCCATAAACGTGGTGGTGCCTCCCGCCACAGCAGCACGTGCCTCTGTGCCTATTGTGGCCTTATGTGTTAGACCCGGTTCTCTGAAGTGCACCTGATCGTCTATCACACCCGGCATCAGGTGCAGTCCTTCTGCGTTTATCTCTTCACAGTTGCCAGTGGGCTGTATATTGTCGCCTATACGCTCAATACGCCCGTTTTTTATCAGTACATCTTGCACTTTGCTGGTGCCTTCATTTACTACCGTTGCGTTCTTTATCAGTTTTGAAAACATATATCTATCTTAGTGCCCTGAAATAAAGGGTGACGTATGCCCCTTAAGCACTAATGCAAATCTACCAAATACGCTTTTGAAAAACTCTTTTATGCTCAAAAAAGCTTTACTTCTCTCTTCATCGGTGCTCATAGCTGCTGCTGCTAGTGCCCAAACCACTTTTCTGCAACTGGGCTCAGACGGATACCACTATATAGACCGTTGGGAAACCCTATCGGGTAGGTTGTGCGATAGTTTGGCAAACGGTGATAAACCAGAATCAAGAAGAAATATTGTGCGTTTTATTGAATCGCTTAATAATGGTCCGGTACCCGCTGTGAACGACAGTGGTAGTAATGTCATAGAGATCAATGCCAGCAATAAACTAGGCAGGAAGATAAACTATATAGACCACTACAACATGCAGCAGATGGTATCTGAAAGCGGTGAGTGGGCTGGTGACGAAAATGGTGCTATAGATTCGCGCCGGTCATTGTTCAATACCTTTTACACCAAACAATACAATTTTGCCTACGTCAAAACCAACAACTTTTTTGCGGTAGTAAACCCTGTAATGAGTGGTATGGCAATAATGCAAAATAACGACATCAGTATAGACCCAGTTACTAAAACAGCAATACCCAATACCACTCTTGCCAATAGCCAAGGTGCCGAGGTGCGTGGCTGGATAGCTAAGAAAATAGGTTTCTACACCATGATAACCGATAACCAAGAAAGCTATCCCTACCACGTCAACAACTGGGTGCAGCGTAAGCTGGGTGCAATACCAGGTGCAGATTATTACAAAAGTCCTCGTACGCAGTTTGGCAGGTATGACTATTTGCAGGTAAGCGGATACATCAATGCAGATATCGTAAAAAACCATGTCAGTGCTACGTTTGGTTTTGGCAAACACTTTATAGGCGATGGTTTCACCAGTCTGTTTCTTACCGACCAATCATCCAACATGCCTTTCCTCAGGATACAGACTCGTATCTGGAAGCTCAACTACGAATGTCTGTTTATGGAGCTCACACCACAATATGTAAAAACAGCCGACCGTATTTTGCCACACAAATACAGCACCATACGCTACCTCAACATGAATGCTACCCGATGGCTGAACGTAGGTCTGTTTGAGTCGCAGGTATTTGCACGTACTGGTGGTTACGAAATATCTTACCTCAACCCCGTAATACTTACTACAGCTATGAGCCGCTACAATGGTGCTGGCGACAAATCTATGCTGGGTCTGAGTGCCAAGGCTATCATTGCTCAAAGATTTCAACTATATGGGCAGTTCTTGCTCAATGAATTCAGGATAGGAGAGCTTACTGGTGGCAACAAATGGTATGGCAACAAATGGGGTGTGCAAATGGGTGGTAAATACTTCAACGCTCTGGGCATAAAAAATCTAGACTTGCAGGGCGAAGTAGATGCCGTGCGCCCTTATACCTACTCTGCTCAAGACACCATAGCCAACTATACCAATTACAACCAGCCTATGGCAGACCCACTGGGCTCAGGCTTTATAAAAGCTATAGCTCAGGTGC
>JBIKKS010000280.1:0-3820 GCA_044360235.1 Flavipsychrobacter sp.
TACTTTGCTGCTCTGTTCCCCCCACATTCAAAAACTCCTACCCCCTATCCCTTCAGTAGCTATTTTATATACCTTTATTGCCCGATGCTGTTCAACTCCTTACACTTCCTTGTCTTCTTTCTTCTAGTCACTTTGTTGTTTT
Organism: Flavipsychrobacter sp.; assembly: GCA_044360235.1. Lineage (GTDB taxonomy): Bacteria > Bacteroidota > Bacteroidia > Chitinophagales > Chitinophagaceae > Nemorincola. The sequence goes on from JBIKKS010000280.1 coordinate 143, forward strand.
TCACATTCCAAAAACAACAATCAAGACTTTGGTTGTTGCTCATTGCCAGTTGCTATTTTTACATGTCATTCCTGCCCATTTACATCCTTATAATGGGTGGCATCATCATCACCGATTATTTTGCGGGTTTATTATTGCAGCGCACTCAGGGCAGCGCACGCAAAGCATTACTGGCGCTGAGCCTACTCATCAATATTGGCACACTGGCAGTATTTAAGTACTACAATTTTTTCATCGACAACCTACAGGCTGGTTTTCAGTTCTTTGGCAGCAGTTTCAGTAGCACCCATTTGTCTTGGTTGCTACCCATTGGGTTGTCATTTCACACATTCCAGGCCATGAGTTACACCATAGAGGTCTACCGACGAAACCAAACTGCCGAACGAAACTTTGTGGTATATGCCGTTTATGTACTCTTTTATCCACAACTGGTAGCCGGCCCTATAGAAAGACCACAAAACATATTACCACAGCTACACACTTTCAGGGCTTACAACAAGGATAATGTTAGAACCGGACTCTCACAGATGTTGTGGGGATTTTTCAAAAAAGTAGTTATCGCAGACAGATTAGCTATGATAGTCGATTATAGCTACTTGCATACGCACCAAATGTCAGGTGTCGCATTGCTATTCGCAGCCATTGCTTATTCCTTCCAAATCTATTGCGACTTTTCTGGTTATTCAGATATCGCCTTGGGTGCTGCCAGAGTTATGAACATTACGCTGATGGACAATTTCAAACAACCCTATCTATCCGCTACTATTACCGCCTTCTGGCGAAAATGGCATATTTCTCTCTCGTCCTGGTTCAGAGATTATGTGTACATACCTTTGGGTGGCAACCGTAAAAGCATATCTAGAACACACCTTAATGTATTTCTGGTTTTTTTACTCAGTGGTTTGTGGCATGGTGCCAATTTTACTTTCGTTGTTTGGGGTGCATTACATGGTTTGTTGGTGGTTATTGCAGCAGTAACTAACCCCAAACTCCCCAAAACAAGGGTGTACCAACTATTCAGTATACTTTTTACATTCCTTACAGTTACTATCTTGTGGGTATTCTTTCGCTCGCCCAATATTAATACAGCATTGGCTTACATCAAACGAATCGCTACCTGTAGCCAAGGAATGAACTATACAGGTGTGTCCAGAATTGAAGTGCTTTTTTCAATAGCCTTGATTATACTGTTACTCTTACGCGAAAAACTCCTACCATCTTTTGAAATAAAAAGCAAACAACTATTTTATGTGTATGCTTTTTCTGTAATTATTGTTTCATACCTCTTTGGTGTCTTTGCCGAAAATCAATTCATTTATTTTCAATTCTAGTGCATATATGAAAAGGTTCTTCGCAGGCTTATTGGTACTCCTTGCATTGATGGCAATAGTAATGTCTACCAATAAGACATTTATGAAATGGATTTCAGACAAACGAGATAATGAGCATTGGTGGGGTGTATATCAGGGCATACATGGCGATCTTACTGGCATGTCCTACCTCGATTATGTACAGACCTTCAAAGCCGAAAAAGTAAATTATGACTTCGGAAAATATACTGTGGGCAACGGCAATGTAAATTTGTACATCAGTGGCGATAGCTATACCCGAAAGCTGAATCCTAATGTATTTCACAATCTCAAAAGTTATCATTTTGGAAGAAGATATTTTGGACAACTGAAATATCATTTTCCAGCAAAAGAAAACAACGTTTTAATTATAGAGATAGCAGAAAGGTATTTCAGAGACTATTTTTCTTACATGCGTATCAACGAGTACGATGTCTTTGATTCTATTTCCCACACAGTACCTCCTACAAACCCACAAACTGCCAGCAACGAAAGTTTTATCAATGCCCTTTTCAATAAAAATATCAATCAAAATTTGCAGTACAACCTGTTTAACTACAACTTTTTGATGCCTATGTTTCAGGTCAAGGCTGCTATCAACTACCACTTGTTTTCACGGGCTTCGGGCGATGTAGTAATATCAAATTCAGGCGATTTCCTCTTTCTCAAAGAAACCGTCCTCTCCGAAGGGAAAAACAGCTCTTACAGTCACATAAGCACTGAAGAGAAAAAACAGCTGATACAAAACCTAAACACCGCCTATGATTTTTACAAAAAAGAAGGATTTACTGAGGTATTTCTTTCTATAATTCCCAGTACCGCCACTATGATACAACCCGAAAACTACAACAACCTAATACCTATTATTCATGGCGCTCCCGATCTAAAAATGAAAATCATAGACATTTACTCCCATTTCCTGCCCAATCCCCGGCAGTATTATCTCAAGGGTGATACTCATTGGAATGAAAAAGGAGTAAAGACATGGGTTGATCTAGTAAATAACTCAGTTTTATTGTAATCTCGTTGTTGCCGGTTATTCCTCTGGGCCTACGAATATGCCAAAACAACCAGCAAAACCAGTAATCACAAACAATACACTTACTCCACCCCCGATGTCAAACACATATCCACTATCACCCATAAATCACCTCATGCTGTCACATTTCGTATTTCACACATGCACAATTAGCTGTAACTTCATGTGAATAACATTAACTAGTCAGGACTGTCATTTTTTCTTTTTAACTTTTTAGCCTATTCTTTTTAATACCTTTGGGGTTCTGTTATAGGTAAAAATTATAGGTGCATGAAGCGATTAGCAATATTAGGTTCTACTGGTTCTATTGGTACACAGGCACTGGAAGTGGTATCTGCCAATCCTGGTATCTTTCAGGTAGAGGTGCTGAGTGCACACAGCAACAGTACACTACTCATAGAGCAAGCCAAAAAATACAAACCCAATGCCGTAGTAGTAACCAATGAAGCTAAATACAAAGAAGTAAAAGATGCCCTGCTCATGCTACCTATCAAGGTATTTGCTGGCGAAAAGTCACTCACCGATGTAGTGCAGTGGGATAGTGTCGACATAGTGCTGGGGGCAATAGTAGGTTTTGCAGGCTTACACTCTACACTGGCAGCCATAGAAGCAGGCAAGCGTGTGGCAATAGCCAATAAAGAAACGCTGGTAGTAGCGGGCGAACTGGTAATGCAGCGTGCCGCAGCCACAGGGGCAGTGATACTACCGGTAGATAGCGAACACTCTGCTATATTTCAGTGCCTAGTAGGCGAAGACATTAACTCAGTAGAAAAAGTAATACTTACAGCATCAGGTGGGCCGTTTCTCGGTCGCAAGTCCAACTACCTGGTCAATGTAAAAGCATCACACGCACTGCAACACCCCAACTGGAGCATGGGTGCGAAAATAAGCATAGACAGTGCTACCCTCATGAACAAAGGGCTGGAAATGATAGAGGCAAAATGGTTGTTTGGCTTGCGCAATGAGCAGGTAGATGTAGTAGTGCATCCACAGTCGGTCATCCACAGCATGGTGCAGTTTGTAGATGGGTCCGTAAAGTCCCAGATGGGTCTGCCAGATATGAAGTTGCCAATACAGTATGCTTTGGCATTCCCTCACCGACTCCCCAATACCTACAAGAGGGTAGACTTTAAAGAACACGCAAAATTAACTTTCGAGGCTGCCGACTACAAGACTTTCCGCAATCTTGCTATAGCCAAAGATGCTATGTACAAAGGGGGCAATGCACCTTGTGTGCTCAATGCCGCCAACGAAATAATGGTACATGCCTTTTTGCAGAATAAAGTTGGC
>JBIKKS010000281.1:0-3809 GCA_044360235.1 Flavipsychrobacter sp.
TATACCAGTACTGTTGTTTACTGTAGCAATGGTTATGCTGCTACTTATCCATGTGCCACCACCCGAAGCGTTGGTGAGTGGGGTACTTTGTCCCACACATAGTACCATATTTCCAGTTATAGGTCCTACAGTCGGGTTTACTGTCACTATAGCAGTACGTGTACACGATCCTCCCATTGTATAACTCACTATTGTAGTGCCCACAGTAAGCCCACTGATCACCCCACCTGTTGTTATGGTGGCTATAGCAGGATTGGCCGTAGACCATGTGCCGCCTGCCGTTGTGGTAGTAATGGTAGAAGTACTACCTGCGCATACCCCCAATGAGCCTGTAAATGCTCCCGGCAGAGTGTTCACTGTTACGTTTGCCGAACTTCTACATCCAGTAGCGGGTAGTGTGTATCTTATAATGCTTGTACCTATTCCAGCTCCTGTCACCACACCTGTTGTGTTTACGGTAGCCACACCCAAATTGGAACTGCTCCATGCACCACCAGGTGTAGCGCAGCTTAGGGCAGTAGTGCTACCTATGCAGGTAAACAATGTACCTGTCACAGCGTCTGGTACTGGGTTTATAGTCACCTCTCTGGTAGCTATACAACCTGCTTTATTATAGGTGATAGTACTATTGCCAATAGCCACACTCGTTACCATACCGGTTGATGAACCTATTGTAGCCACACTAGTCGCAGTGCTGGTCCATATGCCACCAGTTACCGTATTGGTCAGTGTGCTAGTTGAACCCATACACACTCCTGCTATACCACCTATGGCTGATGGCTGTGCTTTGATTATAATCAATTTTGTTTTGAAACAGGTTGGAGTCTGTCGGTAACTTATCAGTACACCCCCAGCACTTACACCTGTCACTACTCCAGTACTTATGTTTACAGTAGCAATGCCTGTGTTTTGGCTACTCCATGTACCCCCTGTAGCCGCTATGGCGAGTGGTAGAGAAGATCCAGCACATACACTGCTATCACCAGTTATATTGGGTAAAGTACCTGTGAAAGTATGTTTCACACCTGGGGTAGCTTGAGTAAAGGCACTATTATTGGTAGCTAGGCTACATCTATACCATGTAGTTGCAGATACGGTAGCTGTATAGGTCGCATTAGTAGCGCCACCTATATTTGTCCACACACTACTGTCTGCTGATGACTGCCACTGATACAGCATAGCTGCACCAGATATATTTAGTGTCAGGTTAGATGTGTAGGGTAAACAGCCTGTACCACTAGTCATAGTAGCTCTGGCTATTATACCTCTTACAGGATTGCTCAGTACACCTATTACTATCAAGTTAGCAATGAGGTTGTCGTCAGATCTGATGTAGAGTTGGTCATTTGCATCTACATTGCCAGATGTGATTTTTGTAGTATTATACACCGATACCAGCGAATTCATTTTGGTGTGCTGTGTATTGTTGATGTACAGCGAGTTCATGCGAGTAATACCAGTACCACCAAAGTTGATGCCACCCTCAGCAAAGAAATTGCCTGAAGAGTCGGTATAAAATCCATTATTTACAAATTCACCTGTATCCATTACCACAGACGCAGCATTACTGACGCTGAAGTGTGTGCCGCTACCTATGGTGAAATGTGCCTGAGCATGGACCCAGTACTGCATGATGCAGCATAGTGTAAGCAATAATATTTTTTTCATAAAGAGTGTTTTTTTGAAGTATTGAATATGATGAATAGGGGGGATTGCACCCTGCACTATTTGTTGTTGTTTTTCATTCTATTATCAATAGAGGCTTCTTTTATTCCCAGCCTTTCCGTTGCATCTGCTTTCAGGCTATTGGCTTCTTTTAGCTCCCTTACTTCATTCAAAAGTGCTTCTATTTGTTGTTGCTGGTCGCGGGTGCGTTTTTCCAGAGCTTGTATGGCCACAAAACTCACACCCTCCATATCTGCTTGGCTGATGGTAGTATCATTGCCCACAGTGCCATAACTATCCTTACCAAAGGCGGCATAAAAGTCTTGTGCCATTGGGCCATAGTGGCGGTATTCCTTGGGGTTTTGCCCTTTATAGTTCCAGCTCGTCAGGTTGAATTTTGCTATCTTATTCAGAAACTCCTCCCCATTCACAGGTACAAAGTTTTCTTTTTTGCGCACATCACTTATAGTGCTCCAGCTATTACCACCAGCAACTACTTGTACCCCTACCGTCGTCGCTGCATTTGAATACAACTTATAACCACCAGCGAAACGCATCATCATTTGGTTATTTGCATCGTTGGTGGTAGTAGTTGATGTTGATTTATCTCCCAAAGCAAAAGCACCAAGGCGAGAGCCAGTTGATATTTTGCTGCCGATTGCTACTGAGTTTTCTCCACTAGCAACAACATCATTTCCTATAGCAACAGAAGATGTTCCAGTAGCAGTAGAATAATTGCCTATAGTTGTTGAATTATTTCCTTGTGAAATTGAATTATTTCCAATAGCCACCGATCTTATTCCATAAGCACTAGAATAGTATCCCATAGCGCTAGATAGAGCCCCCATCGAATTGCTTCCAAAACCTAGTGCTACTCCATAACTAGCTGCGTTATCAACATAGGCGTTTGCAGCAGCAAAGCAATTATATCCATTTGCTGTTGAATTACATAGAGCTGCTGAAGCGTCTCCATTAGCTTTCGCATACCAGCCCAAAGCAACAGAACCATTGCCGTTAGCTTCACATCCGATACCCATAGCGGATGAGCTTTCACCTGTTGCATAAGAGTAATACCCTAATGCGGAGGACTTACTGCCAGAAGCAATGGTACTGTAACCTGATGCGAAGGAATAATCTCCTACATAGTCTTTGTCCCATTGTGTATTGTCTGCGAAACCCACTCTGAAAGCGGCTTTATCGGCATACCACATCATTCGTCTGCCATAACCTGATATGGGTGGGTTGCCAGGAGTGGTAGGCACACCCCATCCGTCAGCGCTAAATACTACATTACTATCACTTACATGTAGTTTTGCTAGTGGTGTGGCTGTGCCTATACCTACATTCCCGCTGTTGTTATTGTGTATGTCTGCTGTGCCAGAAGGGTCCCAGTATCCACCGCTCGCACCACCGCTCACCGCTACCCATGCGGTACCATTGTAGTAGTAAAAGCCCGGTGTGGCATCAGTCTGAAATATCAGTAGTCCTGTTGCTGGGCTGCTTATTGCGTCTCGGTAAGTCATAGTCATGCGGGGTGCTAGCATACCTTTGTTGGTAGCACTTACATCGAGCATTGCAGAGCTATGTGCAGGTGTGCCTCCATTGTTGATGGCTACTCCTTGTGCTTTCAGTTCGTTTGCGGCCATTGTCATAGCAATGATGCAGATTGGTTGTAGTAGTTTCATATTTGGTTGTTTTTTATTAGGCAATGTTAATTACAGTATTGTTTTTAGTAAATCATCAATACACCAACAGTCGATTTGAGTTCATGAATGGTAACTTATGAGCTATCTCATATTATCTCATGGAGTTTTTGCAGTAGTAGGTATCTTTGTAGCAGCACTAATCAGTCAATCACTAAATGGCATCAGATAACATTCTGGATATGACCCAAATGCAGGAACGTTTCTTTTCTGAGACGGCCATGGTGGGTATAGCATCTTCCTTGCCTGGATATAGAATGTGCTGGGCTATCAATAATTTTTTTGGCACAGATTTTATCAATGTGCCAGAAAATACCATAACCATGAAGGAGGTGAAGGAGGCTAAAAATGGTAGGAATTCAGCTCAATCGTTGGTGAAACAAGTGCAGCCAGATATGTTTGGTGCTGTGGAAGAAGACAAGGGAGCTTTTTTTTACTTTC
>JBIKKS010000282.1:0-3804 GCA_044360235.1 Flavipsychrobacter sp.
AGCACTACTTGGAGAATTTACATTGACTGTACCCTCATCAACACCATTGTAGGCCCAGGTGCACCCATTGGTACTAGTCTCGACAGTTTGGCTATAGGTATGAATATCTGGCATTCACCTGCTTATCCTTATCCTTTCAAAGGTGTTATTGATGATATTCGTGTTTACAACAGAGTACTACACGACACCGAGATAATGCAATACTGCGATACTTGTGGCAATATCAGCACACAACCCACCGATGTTATGGCAGTTGTTGGCAGCACTGCCACCTTCACAACAGCTAGTACCATACCCTCCCCAAATTATCAATGGCAGCATAGTACAGGTACAGGATTTGTAAATTTGGCCAATGGTGGCGCTTATTCAGGTGTGCTTACACCCACCCTTACCATCACTGGTATCACCACTACTATGAGTGGTAGCAATTATCGTTGTGTAGTATCTAACGAAACCGATTGTTTAGATATCTCAGATTCTGCTGAGCTCATGGTGCCAGTTACCATAGCAGAAATAAACGCTGTCAATAATGTGAAAATATACCCCAACCCTACAAAAAGTACACTGACAGTAGCCATACCCACACTATCAGGAGAAGGGAAATTCGTAATCATTGATGAATTGGGGCGTAATGTTGGTACTTGGCAAATTACCAGTCAAAAAACAGAAATTGATATGAATAACCTTAAAGCAGGGATGTATATCGCTAGGATATATGTAAATGGTCAGGTAGTGTTTAGGACAATCACAAAACTATAATTTGCTGGATAATATTAAATATAGTTTGTATTAAGCTGAAAATTTCAATTTGTTCCGGGTGCATACACAGCATCCGGAACTTTTTCTTTTCCGTTCTTACCTATTGTCTTACCTATCATCAATATTCAAACCTAAATGCCGGAAAAACTACACACCTGTAAATAGGAATAGTATTGATAATCAACGGTTTATCCACCAAAACACAAGAAACAACCGGCAACAAACCGGCAAAATTTAAACTACTAAAACCGTACTTGCTCAGGGATGAACAAGCCATAATTGCCTCCATTTCTTATCACATCCCGCACTAGGGTAGATGATATAGTAGAGTACTGTGGCGAACAGGTCAGGAATACCGTTTCTATGCTAGGAGCCAGCATACGGTTCATATCAGCTATAGCTTTCTCATACTCAAAGTCTGCTATATATCTGATGCCCCGTAGTATGTATTGCGCATTTATCTGCTGGCAGTAGTCTACAGTCAGGCCCTCATAGCCCGTTACTACTATCCGTGGGTCGTTGCTGAATATCTCACGTATCCAGCCAGTACGCTGCTCCAGGCTGAACATCGGTAGCTTCGATGAGTTGATACCCACACCTATCACCAGCTTGTCAAACAGCGATACAGCGCGCTCTATAACATCTACATGCCCCATCGTTATAGGGTCGAAAGTGCCGGGAAACAAACAGATACGCTCCATACAATATTTGCGTTAAGCAGGTTGTGTGAAAAAGGTAAATACAGTAGTACCGTAGTTTTTGATACGGGTAAAGTGAGGGTGTTGCTGATAGTCGTTGCGGGGAGTATGCTCTAGTATGAAAATACCGCCCGGAAGCAATAGTTGCTTTTCAAACACCAGTAGGGGTATCTCGTCTATATTAGTAAGTGCATAGGGTGGCCCGGCAAATATAAAGTTATACTGTTCTGTACATTGTTTCATGTACTTAAACACATCACCTTTTATGATCTGCAATCGGTCGGTTATCTTCAGTTCCTGAGCAGTCTTTTTTATAAAGTCTATCGTTACAGAGTCACGCTCCACCAGTGTCATGTCTGCCGCCCCTCTCGATGCCAGCTCGTAACTGATACTACCCGTACCCCCAAAAATGTCGAGCGTTTTTATTCCCTCCATGTCCATGCTATTATTCAGCATATTAAACAGCCCTTCCTTAGCTACCTCGGTAGTGGGGCGGGCGGGTATACGGGCAGGTGGGTTGAAACGCCTACCCCCAAATTCTCCTCCTACAATACGCATCCTAATAGTTGATTTGCCAGTGATATTGCTGGTTCCCAGCGGGTATGTATCGTCAGGCCATTTCCGGCCTTCAGATGGGGGAAGAATTGGGTCAGCTCGTTGATTATATCATACTCAGCACCGCTCAGGCAGTTGCAGGTTATGTTCAGCTTGGCAGGGTCTATATAGTTTTCTTTACACAGCAGTTTCAGCGCATAGGCTATATCCTCAGCGGTGCTGTAGTCTAGCACTCTGTGCCATAGCAGTTGGCTATAGTTGTGCAGGGTAGCAGTTACCTGCTCACTGCTCAGGCAGCACTGCATGTGCAGGCTCTGCACTTGTGGTGCCGAAAAGTGGTACTCGCATAGCGGTAGCACCACTGCCTTACGAAAGTTAATTTTTATAAGTTCGTTGATGTTGATAGGCACAGCTTGCAAGTAAGTAGCCTTGTCGTTTTCCAGCACATAGGTGGTTATTACCTCTTGTTGCTCCACGTAGTGTAGCTTACGTAGCCAGTCAGCCGCCGCAGTTTCATCATACAGTTCTTCAGGTACTATTAGGTTTTTGGCACTGCTCACAAACATGCCTTTCACTTTTTCTCGTACGGTAAGCAACGGTTCAGAGGCAAAAAGCTGCTCAAAAAAATCTAGCTGCCATACCGGTTTAGCAGCGCTGTAGCCAGTGTAGTGTATAGTCAGAAGCTCCTTAGTAATACTAAAACCTGCTAGGTATACTCCTCTAGGCACTAGCACACCTATTACCAGTGCCACACGCAGAGACAGGGTATCGTCTTCGTGTACATTGTATATCTGTTCGTATGTAGTAGCTGCCGACATGATTTTATGACGCAAGTATAAGAAATTGTAGTTGCAATTACCCGATAATCTTTGTTTGAAAGGTAATTTTATTTACCGGGCTTATAGGTAGCGTAGTGCAGCGAGTAGCTAATTCTGCGGTGCCAATTGAGAAAATAGCACTAATTTTAGCACCACATACAGTATACATTTATAAGTAATAGCGCACCCACACCGCACAACATCAGGAAATGATAGAGATTAAAAACATCAGAAAGAGCTTTGGCGAAAAGGTAGTACTCAACGATGTTTCGGCAAAAATGGAGGCAGGCAACACTAATCTTATCATTGGTAGCAGTGGTAGTGGCAAAACCGTACTTATGAAAATAATGATTGGTTTGCTCCCCGCCGATTCTGGTTCTGTGCTATACGAGGGCCGCGACATTACCCGTATGAATGAAACCGAACTTAAAGAGCTGCGCAAACAAGTAGGTATGCTCTTTCAGGGTAGTGCTCTATTCGATAGTAAGACCGTTGAGGCAAATGTCATGTTTCCTCTAGATATGTTCACAAAACTATCTTACAGAGAAAAACTAAAAACCGTAAACGAAGTACTAGACCGCGTAAACCTCAAAGATGCCAACAAGAAGTTTCCGGCTGAGATAAGTGGTGGTATGAAAAAACGGGTGGCATTAGCTAGGGCCATAGTCCAAAATCCAAAGTTTCTGTTTTGCGATGAGCCCAACTCTGGCCTCGACCCACAGACATCTCTAGTAATAGACAAATTAATCAAAGAGATTACTAACGAATACAACATCACCACCGTCATTAATACACATGACATGAATACGGTGATGGAAAGCGGAGACTATATACTATACATGTATCAGGGCAACAAACAGTGGGAGGGATCTAACAAAGAAATTATATTTAGTAAAGACGAGCGGTTGAATGCATTCATTTTTGCATCAGACTTCCTTTCTAAGGCTAAAGAAATGAGTATGCTAGAAGCTAAT
>JBIKKS010000283.1:0-3798 GCA_044360235.1 Flavipsychrobacter sp.
GCATTGTGGTGCGTCATAAACGGACGAGCTGTTGCGCCGCCGGGTATGCTCTGCAGCACAGGCGTGTCTACTTCTAGTGCGCCACGCTCATTGAGGAATGTGCGGATGGCGTTTTTCATTTTTGTGATTTTCACAAACGTATCGCGCACACCTGGATTTACAATAAGGTCGGCATAACGCTGACGGTATTTGAACTCGAGGTCGGTAACGGCATCAAATTGCTCGCCATCTTTTTCTTTTACTATAGGTAATGGGTGCAAACTTTTTGACAACAATATGAATGAAGAAACGTGAACTGATGTTTCTCCGGTTTTGGTAGTAAATACATAACCCTTGATGCCTATGATATCGCCAATGTCTAACAGTTTTTTCCAAACTATATCGTACATGGTTTTGTCTTCATCAGGGCAAATTTCATCACGCTTTATATATATCTGAATGCGTGAAGAGCTATCTTGAATAACAGCGAAGTTTGCTTTACCCATATCTCTTACGCTCATGATGCGCCCAGCAAGAGATACAGATTTATAGTTTTCGGCAGTTTGCTCGTTATAGTTTTCCTTTATTTCTTTGGCTGTATGTGTCACATCATACAATGGGGCGGGGTAGGGGTCTATACCTAACTCCAGCAGTTCCCGCAGTTTTTCGCGGCGTACTAGTTCCTGTTCGCTCAATGTTGCTTGCATAGTTGCAAAAATATGCTTTTTGTGGTTGGATTTTGTATGTATTGTGTAGTATAGAATGTCAATTTGGCTACTTTTTACAGCTATCTCAGAGTGTGAAAGAGTTTCATTTTTTTGAGCTTTAGAATCAAGCTTTTACATAGTATTTTAATCAAAAACTGATGCTGTGTAGAATTGCAAGAAAACAGTAGTAGTAAATTCACTTTGATTTTTGTGTGGTGTAATATATTTAAGAGAGATGTACTCTTAATGCCCTGCAGATCATAATGTTGCTTAAAAAATTATATCGTTAATTCTGATACTGCTATTACTATACATTGGTATTATAAAGTGATATTTGCACAACTATTGCAGACAAATTGCTTCTGCAATTTTTATGGGGAATAATGATAAAAAGCAGATAAATGAAAATAGGAATAGTTTGTTATCCTACGTTTGGCGGTAGTGGGGTTTTGGCTACGGAACTTGGAATAGCTTTGTCAGACAAGGGATATGAGGTGCATTTTATCACGTACGAACAACCTGTAAGGCTTACGCAGGGTTTTCATCCTAACATTTATTTTCATGAAGTAAAAGTACCTACTTACCCATTATTTGATTTTCCGCCTTACGAAACAGCTTTGGCAAGTGCCATGGTCAATGTGATAGTGAATCAACAATTAGATATTTTGCACCTGCATTACGCTATTCCACATGCTTCTGCTGCTTATTTTGCTAGGCAAATATTGAAAAAATCGGGCAAGGATATACCCTTTATCACTACACTACATGGTACTGACATAACACTGGTAGGGCGAGATGCTACTTACGAGCCAGTAGTTACCTTTTCTATCAATGAATCTGACGCTATAACGGCTGTATCAGATAGCCTGAAGAAAGAAACGCTTGATTCGTTCAATATAGAAAAGGAAATTCATGTAATACCGAATTTTGTAGATGTTAAGCGTTTTCATCATACCGACAAAAACCATTTCAAACAAATGTTGGCTCCTGACGGGGAGCGCATATTGGTGCATGTATCTAACTTCAGAAGTGTAAAACGTGTGCCTGATGTTATCAAAATTTTTGCAGAAGTGAAAAAAGTTATTCCTGCCAAATTATTGATGATAGGTGATGGACCTGAAAGACAAAACGCTGAAGAATTGGCAAGGGCTATGGGATTGTATAGTGATGTGAGGTTTCTAGGCAAACAAGAACAGATAAATGAGATATTGAGTATATCTGATTTGTTTCTTCTGCCTTCTGCTACAGAAAGTTTTGGTTTATCTGCCCTTGAAGCTATGGCATGCAGTGTGCCTGTAGTGTCTACCAATGCAGGCGGATTGCCTGAGATAAACGTAGATGGCAAAACAGGGTACCTATCTGAAGTGGGCGATACTGATGCTATGGCGGCAAATGCCATACATATACTCAGTGACGATGATAGATTATTGCATTTCAAAAAGGCAGCAATAGCACATGCTCGCAAGTTTGAAAAACAACACATTATTCCCCAGTATGAGCAGTTATACACACAGGTAATAAATGACTACGCCGAATATAAGAAAAACAGAAAATGTAGCTAGCTGTGTTCTAAAGTACAATATGATGTTTCAAAAATTCAATAATTGATTTTAGAACCGATTATTTATAACTTTAAGTTATCTAGTCTGTTGTTTGCTGATTTTTCACACAAATTTTCATAAATTTATTTTGTAATACTTTAGCTTTTATAGTTACAGTTGCCAATCAATAGGTGTTTCTCCTTTTTCTTGCAACCATTGGTTTGTTTTGCTGAAATGACCACAACCAAAGAAACCATTGTATGCCGATAGGGGAGAAGGATGGGCAGCTTTTAGTATTTTATGTTTGTTGCCATCTATTAGTTGTTCTTTGTTTTGTGCAAATTTTCCCCATAGTAGAAATACCACATGCTCCTTTGTATTAGATATGTTTTTTATTACTGCATCTGTAAATAGGTGCCAGCCTGCCTTACTATGCGACATAGGTTTGTTGGCCTCTACAGTTAAAGAAGCATTGAGCAACATCACTCCTTGCTCAGCCCATTTTTGTAGGTTGCTTTTGCCAGACAAGTTTATCTCCAGATCGCTTTGTATTTCCTTGAAGATATTCATTAACGATGGTGGTGCGGGAAAGCCATCAGGTACAGAAAAAGACAACCCATGAGCCTGACCAGGATTGTGATATGGGTCTTGGCCTATTATTACCACTTTCACATTGGCATAAGGTGTGTACTCAAATGCACTGAAAATTTGCTTGCCGGGAGGATATATCATTTTCCCAGCTTCTTTTTCGGATTTCAAGAAGGTTACAATTTTCGAAAAGTATTCTTTTTCAAATTCCTCGCTCAGTTGTTCTTTCCAGCTTTGTTCTATTGCTACCTGCATTTGATGAATCTTGTAAAGCGTAAAATTACAAATACTGTCAATACACCACTGCTATTTGTTTGGGTAAAAGAAGTGTAGTTTTAATTATTATCGGTTGATATGGATTTGTAATTTTAACACTTAATCACTAAGTAATTTCGTTTATTGACTCAAATATTGGTACAAACTTATGGGTAATGCTAATAAATTTACTTCAGGTGGTGTCATAAAAGTTTCAGCAATTACTAAGTATAGGCAGGTAATTATAAAAGTAAATGACAGTGGCATATATATGACCCTCGACGTTATGGAGTCACTTTCGCATCGTACATGGTCAACTAATACCCTAGGTACTAACCATTAAAAAGGTAGTGGCCAAGGACTGAAATTGATATCTGAATACCATTCGAGTACAAAAAGGCAATTTAACTTTCGAAAGTGAACAGGGTAATGGAACAACAGTTACTGTTAGCTTTCCATTATTACAGTTGTAACAGAAGAATTACTTCAAAGAAGATTTCAGCAACTTTGATGGTAACCTCAGCCAGTTGATGTTGTGTAGGTGTAGTGTGAAAGAAATGCTTTTTGCAAATACCTTTTTGCTGCCATGGGTGTTGCTAAGATAATCTCTGAAATCGTTACTCATCAGTACTGGGAAGTAAAAGCTCACTACATTTGAGAAATAGGCCTCTACTCCGGCATCGTACAGTGTCAAAGTACTTTTGATGTTATTAAACCCAGGAGATGGA
>JBIKKS010000284.1:0-3787 GCA_044360235.1 Flavipsychrobacter sp.
CCCGCATTTGCCAATCTGTATGATTGTAGTTGGGTACCACTATCCCAATCCCATATTCTTATAGTAGAATCTGCGCTGCCAGATACTATTTTGTTTTCGTCTGCATTCACATCCACCTGCATTACATCACTTTTGTGCCCGTTTATTGTTCTTATCACATTTCCTGTGGCTACTTCCCATATTTTTATCTTATCATCTTTCGAGCCCGACACCAGATAATTGCCATCTTCCGAGAATTTTACAGATTGCACCGACCCTGTATGTCCTGTCAGTGTCCGTATCAGTGCTCCTGTACTATCCCATAGCTTTATCAGGTTATCGCTGCCTCCAGTAGCTATCATATCACCATTAGCCGACCAATCTACCGTCATCACCCAAGAGTTATGCGCCACAGTGCTATGCAGTTGCACACCGTCTGCTACACTATATATATTTATCAGTTTGTCAGTGCATCCGGTTACTATCCGTGTTCCATCGGGCGAAAAATCCAGCGCAAACGCACCATAGGTGCCAGTGTTCACAGTGCTTATAAGTGATGGTGTGGCACCACTGTAGTCAAATATCAACAGATTGCCCATTTCTTCCATGGCTGCGGCTTTAGTTCCGTCGCTGCTTAGCTTCACCCCCGAAACACACAGCAATGCTCCTCCCAGTTCATAATCCCAGGTTATATCACCATTGGCGGCATTGAATATCCTCAAGTAGGCAGGGCTACACTCCGACCCGCTGAATACCTTTCCTCCATCAATAGAAAACGATACAGCATAGGTCTCCTTTAGCGATGGTGCATTTTTTCGCACCCATACGGTGTCTTGTGCGCTTACAGCACTGCATGCTATAGCACCACATATTGTGCTTGTTATTATTTTATATAAGGTCATTGGTCTATTGTCATTAATGGTTACAAAAATCAAGGTTTCTATTTCTTACATCACATGCGTTACAATACAGGCGTTCTCGCACCGCTACCACGCCTGTATTGTTTAGCCGTTCTATATTATTATACTATATTTTCAGGCACACATGTTTAGTCGTCTTTTTACTTTTTCAGCACCTGCACCACATTTCTATTTTGCTCATTCTCTATCACTACAATATACAAGCCTGGCGTCCAGTTACTCGTGTTTATTGTGTTTGAGCTAGTTATTGCAGCCGCCTCTATGGTGCTGGTTAGTACAGTGCGGCCCATTATGTCCATTACTTTTAGGTTGTAGGTACCCACACCTCCCGTCAGTGATATGTTCATATCATTATATACCGGGTTCGGATACACACTTGCCTGCACTAGGGGGCGCACTACTGGCACGCTTGTAGTGGCTGGGTACGCAGGCACTATCACCGATGTGTTGGCCGTATAGTCATTAGCATCAGCCATATGGTTGCCATTTATAGCGTTCACGCTCAGGTATAGCGTCACATTGCCCACACTAGCAGTAGGGGCTGTCCAGCTAAATGATGTCATAAACGAATCTACTCCCGATATTGCTGCCAGATGATCTGAATGTTCTATCAAATCAAGTCCCGCCAATGTTGTTTTTATTACATTGGCTGGCAGTGTCGTTCCAAATGTACCAGCTTGTATCTGTGCACTGCCTGTGCCAGACACTGCCGCAAACTGAAATCCATATTCGTCATTTGTAGCATGTTTGCCCACTACTTTTATAGTGTACGTTTTGCCAGCTGTGTACTTAGTTACGGGCACTCCACCAGCCGAGTCTATGTATATCTTAGCCGTAGCTGCTGGGCTCACTCCCGTGTGGCATCCTGATCCTCCACACGTGGGCATACTTCCTTTCGCTCCGGTCCTGTTCAGCGACCCCTCAGCACCTGCCCCTCCATGGTAGCTTGTTGTGCCTATATAGACCATTGCTGTTATTGCAGTAAATATTACTATCCTCTTTTTCATTTTTATTAGTTGTTAGTTTGTAAACACATTATTTATTTGTCTTTTTTTTCGCGCTGCAGTAGTAGGTCTACCGCTTTTTTCTACACATCTATTGGTGGTCTGAACACATAATTTGATATCTCAAAATCATACCGGTTTTCCTGCGTTTTGCTCCATTCCTCCAGTGTATACCATTTGCTAGTTAATATGTTTATGCTTTGGGGTAGCACGTAAGCTGGCAGTTCAGTTAGTTCTTTTTCATTTTGTCTACCTTTTGTCTCGGTGCTGCCATTTACTTTTTTTAATTGCTTTTTTAGGTAGCATTTTCCTGCACATTTCATTTCAGGGTTATCCCTGTTTTCGCATAGTGTAGTGGCTATGTAGTCTTTGCGTATCATATACATAGCCACAATGCTGTAGTGCGCACAGCATTGCACCAGCATCACCAGCCATATCCATATAGCTACTGCCTTTTTCAATTAATTGTATTATTTATTATTTACATTCTTGTCGGCCTTGCATCAGTTATGACAGCATACCATATCATTCATACCATATCATTACTGTAGTAGCATACCTACACACAGGGTAATGCACTTATGCTACCATATCATTATACAGCTTGTAGTCGTAAGGTTTATTTGTATCAATATAAGCAGTGCCCTGTGCGCACCACACCCCCAATCCACACCATTACTAGTGCAGTAGTTATTAATAAGGGGCTTATCCTACCGATGGTGGATGAAAAATAGAGGAAGAGAACCTAGAAAAGTAGAAATCTTTTTTACTACCATTGTAGTCGCTCACACGCACACTACACTTATATTCAGCCAGTGTCACTGGCTCTGGCAACACGCACTCACTCACCTCATATTTTTCGGTCTTGTTAGGGGCTTTCGGGCTGGTACTCTGCACATCTGTTACCTTATTTAGTTTTTTCTGCAGGTAGCATTTGCCACAGCATTTCAGCTCAGGTTTGTTTTTATTTTCACACAGGTATTTAGCCACATATTCTTTGTTCAGTTCATACCATGCCACAATACCCACTTTAGCCAGGCATTGCCAGCCCAGCAAAAGCATTAGTAGTATAGACATCAGTACTCTCATTCCTTCACAAAAATAGACTATTACCTCATTACACCCATCATTCACCACGCAATGTTCTTATTATTTCATACATAAAGTAGTACACTTATTTATGGTACGATTTTTGCCGCTCTGTTTTTTTCTTACACCACCACACCGCACATGCACCCCATCTTCAAGTATCTTGTTTTTGTCTGCTACCTTTCACTATCACATATGGCGCTTGCCCAAGATAGTACTATGCGCTACCCAGCCAATCAAATCAAATTCAATCCCGTAAAACTCATAGATTTAGTCAACACAGGCATCGAATTCGGTTACGAGCGGCGCATGGGCAGTCGTTTCGCCACCCATGTTTCCGCCGCCGTCGTGATTCCTCACCAAATGCCAGTAATTGAGTAGATAATACATAGTTCAAGCAAAGGCTTCACTTGCGTAAAATCCACATCCCAAATTGTGGATATCTTAATCACTCCCACACCTGTTTTGGAATAAGTTGGCGCACTTTTTGCGGCATCAGTGAAGCGCAGTCTATTTATTCATTGCCCTAAAAACCCTACTATCATTATGTCAGTATACAATTTCACGAAGCATCACAGCATTTATTGTCACAGCACCCTGCGCTCCTCACTGTGTGCCGCATCTAACCACAAAAACTACCGGTAATTGCATGCAAACCTACAAAAGTGAATAGCATTGATAGTCAACGAGTTAAGTGCCAAAACACATGAAATTACCGGCAACAAACCGGCAAAACTAGAAATAAACAATAAACAAAATATGACCATGATATCTCAATACCCATACAACCCACCT
>JBIKKS010000285.1:0-3786 GCA_044360235.1 Flavipsychrobacter sp.
GCTGAGTACAGCACCATTAAAGCCTCTGCTCAGATGACGATCTATTAAGTCTTGATAAATTTCCATTTTGGCAGGGTGGTAGCCACCTATACATTTATGGAAATATGCCTGCACTGCATCATTGTAGGGGTCTTTAGTCAGGTCCAACACTCTGTAGTATGGGTCTGGGTCTTTCATTATTGCCTTGTCCACCTCTCTTGGTTCGAAAATGGATTCATATTCGCTAGCTTCTACATAGTTGGTATCATCTAGGTAATTCCATGAAATAGGTATCAGGTCTATAGCTATTACAGCACCTATTCCCGCTATGAGTAGGGTAGGGTTGATTTTGTTTTTTATGTAAGCCCACAATAACCCTGCTACTAACAATATGAGGGCAGCGCTTTTAATGCCGCTACTGGCAGCCAAAGCTGCTCTATCTTCACGTAGTAGTTTCACCATTTCTGGTTGCATGCGTTCATCGCCCATGCCTGTAAAATCGAAAAACATACTACCTCCTACACCCAGCAACAAACAAATACCAGCAGTAATACCTGCAGCCATTTGGATGTTTTTCCAGGTTTTAGGGTTGTCTTTATTATCCATAACCGCTTGTATACCCCATACGCCCAGCAATGGAAATAAGAACTGAGGAATAACCAAAGCCATAGATACAGTTCTAAATTTGTTGAGGTACGGGATGTGGTCGAACAGGAAAAAGTTTATTGATTCGAAGTTTTTGCCCCACGATAGTACAATGCATATCAGTGATGCTATGGCTATCCACCATTTGTTCGGTGATTTTACAGCAAACAATCCCAACACAAACAAAAAACATACTGCTGCGCCAAAGTAAACAGGACCACTCAGGAAAGGCTGAGGTCCCCAATAGAGTGGGAGTTCCTCGGCATAACCACCTTTAGACTCAATATATTCAATGGTCTTTGGTGCTTTTTTTGTTTTTTCGCCACTAGATCCGCCATATAGATAGGGTATCATCAGGCAGAATGTTTCGCCTATGCCATTACTCCAACGGAATGCATACTCTTTATCTAAACCACCATTTGTCTTTTTGTCGTGACCAGATAGTTCGCTGCCACCACCACGCATGGTTTCGTGTGAGTATTCAGATGTAGTGAGGAGCGATGGCATACTAGGGCCTATACCCACCGCCATAGTGGCTGCTGCAATAGCAGAGGAAATAAAGAATTGTTTGAGTTTGCCTTCTTTTATAGCTGTATACAACATAGCTATGCCAAAGCATCCGAACATTATGAACGAATAATAGATAACCTGAAAGTGGTTATTGGAGAATATTAGCGTGAAGGATACCCCTAATATAGCAGCACCGGTGAGCCATTTTTCTTTATATATGAGGTACAACCCTGCCAGAGCAGCAGGTAAATAGCCCATAGTAAGCATTTTTGTTTCGTGACCTACACTTATAATTATGGCATTGTAGGTAGAGAATGCATATGCTATTGCCCCTATTACTCCCAGCCATTTGTTGATGTTGAGTACACGCATCAGCAAGTAAAAACACAACATGGCAATGAAAAAGAAGTATGCAGGCTTGCCCACAGATTGTAATAAAGCTTGTACATAGCCAGGATAATTGGTATTGCTGCTACCTACATAAGTGGTGTAGGTGGGCATACCACCAAACATACTGTTTGACCACAATACATCTTTACCTGTTTTTTCGTAGTAGCTCATTGCCTCATGCGACATAGCCTGCCACGAAATATTATCATGTTGGTTCAGTTTTTTGCCCTGCAGTTGAGGAAAACAATATAATAGTGACAACACTACAAAACCAACAACAATGAATATATCTGATTTGTATTTCTTAAAATCGAAAGCCATAAGTAGTCTATTGTCCCAAAAGTAGAAAGTAGTATGCTATTTTCCTAAACTAACGCAAAAACTTAGCCTCTATTGCATTAATATCTACGTATGTACATTTTATTGTTGTTACGTACCTGTTTTTTATGAATGTATGCTTCGTTCACATTGATATTGTTGTGCCATTCGTTTGTATCCCAAAAATAATTGGATGTTTATAAAACCATCAACAATATTCGCTCGTATACTATTGTGTAACTCATTATTAACAAACTAATCAGCAATGAAAAAGATAAGCTTAAAAACGATTGCATACATCACGGTAGGTATTAGATTGACATTGCCCCCTGTTTTGGTTGTACCTATATACTTGGTAGCTCGTCCCGGTCATAAAAAGGAGCAACAGCGTGTAATGCCACGTATAGACTTCAAACAAGATATAGCGCCAGATGATGCTGAAAAAATTACAGATTGGCTATACAAGCAAAAAGGGGTTGACCATGTGTTGTGCAACGACTGGCTTATAATTCAGTTGTTTAACCAACTTCATCTGATTCGTCTAAGTCAGGATTGGCTAGTTTTTTTACGAAATCGATATTTAGCTCCCCTATGAATGCCAGAATATCTTTTCTGCCTAGATATTTTACAGCACTTGTTATAAAACTGCGTGGTATAAACTCCCATTCACGTTTCATAGCTTCTATAAATAGTTTTGCATTACGTGCTGCATCTCTTTGAGTGCTTTTGTCAGCTTTTGTAAAAATCACATTAAAAGGAACGCCCCATTCACCCAGTTTGCGCAAAAACTCAATGTCTATTTTTTGTGGCTCGTGCCTGCTGTCTATCAATACAAACACGGTAACAAGGTTTGGTCGTTGTTGCAGATAGTTCGAAATCATTTTTTCCCAAGTAGCTCTGGTGTTCTGAGATACTTTTGCAAAACCATACCCTGGCAAGTCTACTATATAAAAAGACTTATTGATGAGAAAGTGATTTATCAATTGGGTTTTGCCGGGTGTGTTTGATGTTTTAGCCAGTTTGTTTTGGCCTGTCAGCATGTTTATTAGTGATGATTTACCCACATTCGACCTGCCTATAAATGCATATTCTGGCATATCGGGTTTAGGGCAATTCTCTACTTTGGGGCTACTAATAAGGTATGTGGCTGTATGTATATCCATAATTTTTATTGACAACTCAATATTTAAATGATAAATATGAGCGCATTCCTACCACAAAAGTAAGCAAGAAAGACTACTATAGTTTTGATTTGTTGGTTATTGGTTTTTTAGGCTACAATATTTACAGTAATTTTGCACTCTGTGTGTTTTGTGTATTGTTTACTAACACCTTGTGTCACATACACGCCTATTGTGCGGATGAAATAGCATATATGTTCGTCCGCAATTCTATTTTCCTGAAACAAAGTACTTGATGAGATATCTTTTTGCAGTATTTTTTTATTTTTTACTCACCAGTATAAATGCCGTAGGTCAAATTGCTGGTACTACTTCGGTCTGTGAAGGCTCGGTTACAGTACTTACATGTACCACACCTACAGGAGGTACTTGGAGTTCATCATCAACAGGAGTTGCATCAGTAGATGGTTCAGGTACTGTCGTGGGCGTATCTGCTGGAACTTCTATAATTTCCTACGTTTCCTTACCTACTATTCATACCGTTATTGTTACGGTACATCCTACACCTTCTCCTATTACCAGTAGTTCATTTAGAATTTGTGCAGGCAATAATGTTAGTTTTTCATCTATCACAAGTGGTGGTACTTGGTTGAGTGTCAATACGGCTATTGCCACTGTAGGTGCTTCCACTGGACTTGTGATGGGTGTGGCGAGCGGTATTACCACTATAAAGTATGTAATGCCAGCAACAGGTTGTGAGGCAGTAGCTAATGTGACTGTCAATCCTGCACCTGCATCAATAGTGGGTTCGGCTGCAGTCTGT
>JBIKKS010000313.1:0-3423 GCA_044360235.1 Flavipsychrobacter sp.
TTGTGCTATGGCTTCGTATTGGGTAAAATCTCCGGCTTGGATGAAATGTTTTTTTCCTTCAGATATGAAATGGGATATACCTGTGGACAAAAACAAAGCTACAGTCTACATAACATTTGACGATGGTCCACATCCTGTCATTACCCCGTTTGTGTTGCAGCAGTTAAGTTTGCACAATGCTAAGGCTACTTTTTTTTGTGTAGGCAATAATGTTGCACGTTTTCCAGACGCATACAATCAAATGATAGCTGAGGGTCACAAACCAGCAAACCATACTTACAACCATCTTAATGGCTGGGAAACAACTAATAATCATTACATAAAAAACATACAGCAGGCTGCCCGCCACATAGATAGTTTTTTGTTTAGACCTCCTTATGGTAGAATTAAGTTGTCGCAGTATCGCAAACTAAAAAACCTAAATGCTCACTGGAAAGTGTATATGTGGGATATTCTCAGTGGCGACTTTGACAATACAATTTCTCCACAACAGTGTGTTTCTAACGTTCTTACTCATATACAGCCAGGCAGTATTGTGCTTTTTCACGATAGCGAAAAAGCAATAGAACGTATGCAGTATGCATTGCCCCTAGTGCTGCAGCATTGCACCGATAATGGATGGGCTATGGAGGTGCTGCCCGATTAATGTAGTATTCTTATTCAGCATTTACTTTAGATTTGTGGTATATGATACTTGTAGACACGCACACACACCTTTATGATGAACAATTATTGAGCGACGACGAACAAATAACTCGTGCTGTAACTGTAGGTGTAAACCGCATGTATATGCCCAACTGTGATAGTGGCACTATACCCCCCATGCTGCTACTGGCAGATAAATATCCGCTTCATTGCCTACCCATGATGGGGGTACACCCGTGTTATGTGAAGGATAAATATCAGCAAGAGTTAGATACTGTAACTGAATGGTTGGGTAAGCGGAAGTTTGCTGCTGTAGGTGAAATTGGGTTAGATTATTACTGGGATATGACCTGGAAAAATCAGCAAATTCTAGCATTTGAATACCAAATAGATTTGGCACTGCAATATAGCCTACCGATAGTGATACATAGCCGTGAGTCTACACCAGACTGTATAGACATAGTGAGTAGTAAACAGAATGGACAACTGAAGGGTATATTTCATTGTTTTAGTGGTACTGCTCAGGAAGCTGAGGCTATTGTAAATCTTGGGTTTTGCTTGGGTATAGGTGGGGTTGTTACGTACAAAAAGAGCTCATTACCGGATGTTCTAAAAACTGTATCGCTTCACAATATAGTATTGGAAACAGATGCGCCTTATCTGGCACCGGTACCATACAGAGGCAAGCGCAATGAAAGTAGCTACATACCACACATTGCTGCCAAAGTAGCTGAGGTATATGGAGTATCGGTAGAAGAGGTGGCAGCTATAACTACGGCTAATGCTGTGCGTGTTTTTGGGAATTGAAGGTTACTTAACTACTTATAGTAGATAGTAAACAGGTAGTATACTCCTATTTGCACTACAAGTGCTAACAGCAGTAGTGTGTACCACATATTCCAATTTGTAGATGATTTATGAATCATGGTATAAATTACAGTAAATAAAGTTAATGTTTTTTGTTGTCTTCATTCGTTCTATTTGTTACCCGCTGTTCTACTTTTAGTAATGTGATTACCGGTTTGAAGGTGGTATGTATTATGTACAATCTGTATTTCAAATTGTGGATATCTTCTTTTGCGAAAAAGAAATGGTGTGTCAATTTCATCTAATTTTGGTGCATTAAATAATGTTATAAAAACTGGAAAAATGGCAGACGATAAATTAAAAGTATTAAAGCTCGCACTCGATAAAATCGAGAAAGATTATGGCAAGGGTTCTGTGATGATGCTTGGCGACAAGCAGAAGGAAAAAATGGATGTGATAAGTACTGGCTCTATTGGTCTTGATTTGGCGTTGGGTGTAGGTGGCTTGCCTGCTGGTCGTATAGTAGAAATATATGGTCCTGAATCGTCTGGTAAAACTACCATAGCCATACATACTATAGCACAGTCGCAAAAGAAAGGTGGAATATGTGCTATAATAGATGCAGAGCATGCGTTTGATGCCAGCTATGCCCGCAAGCTAGGTGTTGATGTAGATAACCTAATTATATCTCAGCCAGATTATGGCGAGCAAGGTTTGGAAATTGCTGATCGTCTTATATCGTCAGGTGCGGTAGATGTGGTAGTTATTGACTCTGTGGCAGCACTGGTGCCTAAGGGTGAGCTCGAAGGCGAAATGGGCGAAAGTAAAATGGGATTGCAAGCACGTCTTATGAGTCAGGCATTGCGCAAACTTACAGCTACTATATCTCGTACGGGTTGCTGCTGTATCTTCATCAATCAGCTACGCGAAAAAATAGGTGTAATGTTTGGCAATCCGGAAACAACTACCGGTGGTAATGCACTTAAATTTTATGCATCGGTAAGGCTGGACATCCGCAGGGTGAGCCAGATAAAAGATGGCGATGTGGCTAGCGGAAACCGCACAAGAGTAAAAGTGGTGAAAAATAAAGTGGCACCACCATTCCGTCAGGTAGAGTTTGATATAATATTTGGTGAGGGCATCAGCAAAGTAGGCGAGATAATAGATATGGGTGTGGAGCTGAATATACTGCAGAAAAGTGGTTCTTGGTTCGCGTATGGCGACAGCAAAATAGGGCAGGGCAGAGATGCAGTGAAACAGTTTTTGAACGACAACCCTGGTGTGGCTGACGAAATAGAAGGTAAAATAAGATCAGCTTTACAGATAGCTGCTGAATAGAATAGGTATAGAGTATAATTTTTCTGAAACGGCACTGCATTTTTTTGCAGTGCCGTTTTTTAATATTTAGGTGTCTCTTCTTATGAATTCGGTATTGAAAGTATCTGCTGAAAGTGTTGGCTTGTGACGAAAGGTAAAAATTATATAAATTGTACAAGATAACAAGCACAAACCTATAGCCAGCAGTCTATGCTGATGCGAATAATAGCGAGAATGCTGTTGTCATTACAATCTCAAAACAGGCATATTTATGAATAGAAGGCGTTTCTTACTACAGTCGGCAGTGGTCACTTCAGCATTATTATACACCAAGGGAAGTGTGCTGTTAGGTATGGACAAACAGTTTCCGGTAGTGCGTGTACCTGTAGGCAAACGAAACTTTACAAGCAAGGCTGTGGAGCAGCTAATAGCTGAGATAACAGCAAAAATGACTGATAAAGAGCTGGCGTGGATGTTTGGCAACTGCTTTCCTAACACACTGGATACTACCGTAGACCACACAGTAGTAAGTGGGAATCCGGATACCTATGTGATAACTGGCGATATAGATGCTATGTGGCTCCGCGATTCTTCGGCTCAAGTGTGGCCATACCTGCCTCTATGTGGTAAAGATGATGCACTTAGACAGCTAAT
>JBIKKS010000286.1:0-3768 GCA_044360235.1 Flavipsychrobacter sp.
TCATTCGTGGCACTTATATAGCTAATGGTGCACTTGCCTTTAGATGGGTTGGGGTAAATAATACAGTCCAAGGGGTCTTGTGTGAGCGTGTTTTCTACATTTGCTTGTTGTGCTAGGTATCTGAGTGTTTTGTAGGCATTTATTTTCCCATGTCCCCAGGTGTTGTTACCCGCAGGAGGCAGTACTCCTGTGTAGCTATCTTTTATAGCATTAGCATTGATGATACTTTTCACCGAGTCTGGATTCAGGTTAGGGTTTACTTGTAGCATGAGTGCCACTATGCCAGCAACTGCAGGGGCAGACATAGAGGTGCCAGCAGACATTGCGTAAGGGTAAGTGCGACTGCCGATCGTTGTTTTGCTGATAACCGCAATATAATTATCGCCTGTAGTAAAATATTCTGGATCGTAAGAGCTAACTGCCGATGCTAATGAAAAGCCAGGACCTGTTATGTCTGGTTTTATTCTGCCATCTGCCACAGGCCCAAGGCTAGAAAAGGGTGCTATTCTGCCGTTTACTGCTCCAGGATAGGATAATGATGACCCGTTGATATTAGTAAATGAAGACTTGCTGGTGTATGCACCTACAGAAATGGCAGAGAAACTACTGCTGATATCAGATACCGTCATTTTGGTGTCTCCAGATACTGCAAATGAATAACCTAGTTTTTTGAGAGCACCATAGTAGCCTGTGGGTGGGGCAATATATCCCTCCCACATATCTATAGTGCCATCTGTGCCCGTAGCGGTGAGACAAATATTATCTGATGTGTAGCTGTGAAGCGAAACGAATGCATGCGGTTTGCCATTGTATTCATTGGTTACCATGCTTATTGTCGCAAAGCAAGTATCTCCATCAGCACCGATAAGGATATAGTCTTGCACTGTGTCGGAAAGGCAAATGCTCAAAGTAGAGTCTGTACCTGACACGCCATTGTATAATTTCAGGTTAAGGCAAAAACTTTTGCTGGTATCTCCCCATATATCTACCCATGTTTTTTGGTTGTTAGTATCCAGATAAGGAGAGAAAGTAACAAATGTGCTCACGCTATTATCTGCCGTGGTAAATGTTTTTTGCAGATGTATTGTGTCTTCTCCACTGTTGCCTGCCGAACAGGTGAATATTTTTCCTGCACCTGTTAGTGCATCGCAAGCCTGGCTAAATAGTGAATGACCATCATGCGGCCCCATACTGCTGCCCCAGCTAAGGTTGGCGATACAGGGCTTACCCACGCTATTGGCATAGGTGTATATGTAGTTCATGCCATCTATTACATCTGTAACACCACCAGTTACCCACTGGCTGGGTGCGGGCATAATACCCACAAACACCATTTCGCTTTCGTAAGCCATGCCCCTAAATCTATTGTTTGCAGTATTGCTACCATGTCCCGATCCTGCTGCTATGCCTGCCACATGCGTGCCATGAGATGTGATGGATGTGTCGCAACCTGCTGCTCTCATAGCATTTGAGTCGGTATATTCATTACCGTAAGCATAGCCTGACGGTGGTGTGCCACTTCCTTTTTGTGCCCATATTCTTCTTACTCTGTATTCGCCATGCAGGCTATCGTACAGGGTAGGGTGGTCATAATCAAACCCTGCATCAATGATTCCTACTACTACACCTTTACCCGTCATGGGGACAGGCAGATTAAAACCTTTTTGGGCAGAGTCTGCTCTAGTTGTTTTTCTGGCAGCATCCATAGCCGGTGCTATTGGTGCATCTACATCAATGTGAGTTACACCAGCTACTTTTGCTAGGTCGGCTATGCCTCCGAGAGGTATTTGCACAGTCCATATTTTACCAGCTTTGGTTCCTATTATTGAACCGGTAGCTAGAACATCGGCCTCATTCACATCCTCATTTACCTTTATGAGCGCACTCAGGTACCATTTGCCGGCAATTTGTTTATATACAAATCCTTTTACTGGAACTTTTAGATTCTCGGCTTTAGCTGTTTCATGTATATACAGCTTGGTAAGAGCAGACAGTTGTGCGGTAGTAGATTGTGCGTGCACACATGGGGCTATGACCAAACATAGCAGTAAAGTGCTTATTGATTTTCTTATCATTACGAATTGGCTACTACATTTTTGTAAATGGTAGCTACCGCAATTTAAGAAGATATTGCAGCATAACTATTTTTTTTGTGCTTAGTTGTTATTCATTCACCAATCTATTGGGTGTCAACAACGAAAAAACGAGCGCAACTTTCGTTACGCTCGTTTTGTATATAATTTTTGTTGTCGTTTTTTATTAGTGAGCACCAACACTTACTTGAGGCATCTCTTGCGGATATAGTTTGTTTTCTAGCTTCTCGCGAATTGCAGAGAATGCAGCTAGTGTTTCGTCTATATCTTGGTCGGTATGAGCGGCAGTAGGTATTATACGTAGTTCTATTTGCCCTTTGGGTATTACGGGATATACTACTACGGAGCAGAAAATGTCAAAATTTTCGCGAAGATCATAGGTTAATTGCACAGCATCATACAGTCCGCCTTTCATAAACACAGGCGTTACAGGTGTGTTAGATGTTCCCAAGTCAAAACCTCTTTCTCTGAAACCATCTTGCAATTTGCGTACATTGTACCACAGTTTTTCGCGAAGCTCAGGTTTAGAGCGTAATAGTTCCAAACGCTTTAGATTACCTACCACAAATGCCATAGGCAGTGATTTGGCGTATATCTGTGAGCGCATGTTGTATCTAAGGAAGGTTAGTATCTTTTTGTCGGCAGCTAGGAATCCGCCTATGCTTGCCATAGACTTTGCAAATGTAGAAAAGTAGATGTCTATATCATCCATGCAGTTTTGCTCTTCGCCTACACCAGCACCTGTCTTACCCATGGTGCCAAAGCCATGTGCGTCATCTACAAACAAACGGAACTGATATTTTTCTTTCAGCACTGCGAGCTCGCGTATTTTACCTTGGTTGCCACTCATGCCAAACACACCCTCTGTTATTACCAATATACCACCACCAGTCTTTTTAACCATTTCGGTAGCACGTGCAAGCTGTTTATCGCAGTCTGCTATGTCATTGTGTTTGTATACATAACGATGACTAGGTATTAGGCGCAGACCGTCTATGATACAAGCATGGCTTTCGGCATCATATACTACCACATCATGTCTGCCACAAAGCGTATCAATGGTAGACATGCAGCCCTGATAGCCAAAGTTGAATAGCATTGCATCTTCTTTGCCCACAAATTCTGCCAGTTCTTTTTCCAGTCTGAGGTGATTGTCAGAGTTACCACTCATCATACGTGCACCCATTGGTGAAGCCAACCCATAAGTAGCAGCAGCTTCGGCATCAGCCTTGCGCACTTCCGGGTGGTTTGCTAATCCCAGATAGTTGTTCAGACTCCAGATTATTTTCTCTTTCCCCTGAAATTTCATACGATTCCCGATTTCACCTTCCAGCTTTGGAAATGCGAAATATCCGGGTGCCTTCTCAGCGTAGTCACCTATCGGTCCAAGTCTGTTTTCAAATTTTGCGAAAATGTCCATTTATATTTATTTAATTGTTGTGCGTAACTCACTATTTTTCATTTACAAACACCTACGTCGTAAATTAGTTTTGCAAAATTAATAAAAATATCAAGGGCAGTTAGTATCAATTGTTGCAATTTTACAATCCAGTGTCTTAATTTAACATAGAGACTACAGTAACATTATACAATATGAATATATTAGCGCGTCTTCGTTCTTTGGTAGTTTTCTTACTTTTTACAGCTGTTATAGCATTTACCGTGTCTTGCAATA
>JBIKKS010000204.1:0-4843 GCA_044360235.1 Flavipsychrobacter sp.
TTTCTGCGGAAGTGTAGCATACGCACAAACTGGTACTACCGATCCAATGATTTCCGGTAGTGCTGCAGGGGTTAACAAAGATTGGCTTCCATCACGCACACCAGATGGTGCATTCGATAGAATTCAACAAAAGGACAGACTAAGACAGCCAATACCATGGCAGTACATTCGTGAGTCTGACATCCTTTGGAAAAAAAGAGTTTGGCGTGAAATTGATACCCGCGAAAAACAGAACATTGGTTTCCGTTACTCAGGAGATGAGCACACTGGCGGTGGTATGTTTATAGAGGTACTCATTGATGCTATCAAAAAAGGTAAGATAGTAGCTTATGGTACTTTTGATGATCGTTTCACTACTATTCTTTCAAAAGAGCAGTTGATGGAGAAGGTAGCTGGTAAAAAAGACACTCAAATAGTTATAGATCCTATTACTGGTGAAGAAACACTGAAAGAAACTACTACTGACTTCAAACCAGAAACTATCACGAAATACAGAATCAAAGAAGACTGGATTTTCGATCGTAATGCTGGTCAGATGGTTGTACGTATAGTAGGTATTGCTCCTGTGCAGGATATCTACGGTGCTGATGATGGTATATTCCGTGGTTCTCAGGCGATGTTCTGGTTGTATTATCCAGATATCAGAGGATTGTTGGCAAACTATGAAGTATTCAATCCGCAGAATGACATGTTCCGTACTACTTGGGATGAATTCTTTGAATCTCGTATGTTCGCTAGCCGAATCACTAAAGTGAGCAACCCTTACGGTACACTTGTAGGTGCTAACGGAGAAAGCTTTGAGATGCATGGTTTGAATGCTATGGAGTCATTGTACGAAGGCAAAAAAGTGTCTGAAGAAATTTTTAATAAAGAGCATGACATGTGGGTATATTAATGCAGTATATCAGTATAGCCTAAAGCTCAGTTTATAATTAACATATTTTATCTGGAAATGCCCCCGTAATTCGGGGGCATTTTGCTGAAAATAGTATTATTTGATAATAATTTTGTGCCGATGATAATTGTTGAAAAGCCTAAGTTAGAAGTATGCCTTTCTCCAGCATTACTACACTTGTATGATACTAAGGATGCAGTTGTTGTGATTATAGATATATTCAGGGCTACTTCTACAATTACTGCAGCACTGCACAATGGTGCTGCTAAAGTGATACCAGTGGCTACTGTTGCAGATTGTATTGCTATAGGAGCAGCTACGCCTAATAGCCTCACTGCAGGTGAGCGCGATGGCAAGGTAGCTGAAGGACTGCAACACGGCAATTCGCCACTAGAATACCCACCTTCATTTATAAAAGACAAAACACTAGTACTTACTACCACTAATGGCACACGGCTGCTGCATATGGTAGAAGATGCTGCCGAAATAGTAATAGGTTCGTTTCTGAACCTAGGTGTAATATGCGATTACCTTATAGCACAGAATAAAAATGT
Organism: Flavipsychrobacter sp.; assembly: GCA_044360235.1. Taxonomy (GTDB): domain Bacteria; phylum Bacteroidota; class Bacteroidia; order Chitinophagales; family Chitinophagaceae; genus Nemorincola. The sequence continues at coordinate 1,450 of JBIKKS010000204.1, forward strand.
GTTGCTAGGCTGTGCTTCTTGGAAAGACAAGTACAATCTTGAAGATACTTTATTTGCTGGTGCAGTTACTGAGACCATTCAGAATCACTTTAGTATCAATTGCGATGCTGCCAGATCTGCAAGACATCTTTATAGGTCTTCTGGTGGTTCAAATTTCATACAGTTTCTCAAAGACAGTTCTCATTACAACAGGTTATCAGCATTTGGTCTTGAAGATGACATGGCTTACTGTGTTACCCCAAATCTGCATCCTGTAGTACCTCGTTTGCAAGGCGATTCCATTATTGCCGGTTAATTGGTTAATTTTGTTGTTCGATGAGTTTTTGGGCTAATGGTTATTAGCCCATTTGTTCGTGTGCAGTATCATATCACTAACATCGAGTAATAATATTGCGCCATATCTTTGTTCGATATTTACACCTATGCTCATCGCTCTAACAAACTAATGTTTATGAAAATTGTTATCTCTTGTTTACTTGCTTTCTTGGTTAGTTTTGCTGCTGTTGCTGCACTTCCTCCTATTACAGGTACACTTAGTGTATGTGATGGTAGTGTAACTACATTGTCAAATCCTGTAGTAGGGGGTACATGGTCTAGTAGCGATGTTTCTATAGCATTTATAGGTGCAGCTACAGGAATTACTACAGGTATCAATCCGGGTACAGCTACTATAACTTACACCGATGGGGTAGACATTGCTACCGCTGTAGTTACTGTTAATCCTGTACCTACTTCTATCACTGGTAGTCCTTTTATTTGTGCTGGTGTGTCTACAACTTTATCATCCAGTCCCGCAGGAGGAATCTGGTCTTCTTCAAATCCTGCGGTAGCATCAATAGCAAGTTTTACAGGGATAGCTACTGGTATTTCAATTGGTACTGCCGCAATTACTTATGTTTTACCAACAGGTTGTTCTGCAGTAATGATAGTGACTGTAAATACTACCCCGGGCGCTATGACAGGTGCAAGTTCACTGTGTGCTGGTTCTACTACTACTTTGTCTGTTTCTGGTGGTTTTGGTGGTACATGGAGTAGCTCTGCTGCATCAGTAGCTACTGTTAGTGCTACAGGTATGGTTACAGGAGTATCAATAGGTACAGCTACAATTACTTACAATGTAGGATTTTGTGGTTTTGCTACAAGGGTAGTTACTGTCAATTCTTCATGTGCAGGTACTCCTGTGCCTGGTGGAGTCAGTGCCAGTTCTGCTGTTGTGTGCAGTGGTACGCCTTTGGTACTCAATTTGCCGTCATATGCCCCTACTTGCGGTCACATCATACAGTGGCAACATTCACCTGACGGTCTTGCATGGACCAATCTTCCCGGTGCCAATACAGTGCCCTACACACATTATCCTACAGCAGCGCGATACTACCGTTGTGGTATTACCTGTGCCAGTAGTGGGTCTACTGCTTATTCAGGTCCGGTGTATTTTACGGTCAACTTTGCTATTGGGTCGCATTCTATTTTATCTCCACCAGTTACTTCTTGTGCCGATGTTCATTTCTACATAGCCGCATGTGGTGTTTCATCTGCATTTAGCGTCATTACCTTCTTTGGCGATGGCACATCTGATACTTCTGCCATGTCTACTACTACACTAAGTGATGCACATGTTTATCATGCATATAGTTTGCCGGGTACTTACACGGTAAAACATGTTCTTAGATTGGCCGGTACACCTGTAGATACTGTGAGTTTCAGTTACAATTATTTGTATTGCCGCACGTTGCCCATTAGGTTCTTTGTTGACAATAATTCTAACTGTCTGTTTGACGCTGGTGACATTCTTAGTACAAGTGTAGCAAGCGTAAGGGTAGACTCAAATGGTGCGCCAGTAGATACGATATCGGCTACATCTGGTTTCTACTACAAGGCATTAGGAGGAGTAGGAACTGTATATGCATTTCGACCTATTTCAATAAGTGGAGGACTTGTGCCCTACTGCCCAACAGCAGGAGTTATTTACGATACTATTACGGCATTTACAAATACTTATATAACCAAATCCTTTGGTCTTATTTGTGGTGCTTCCACCACTTTCGATCTTAGTGTAGTGAGTAGTTCATTAGCAAATGGCGCGCGTCAGCGAGTTACCCTGCAAGTATCAAATACAAGTTGTGTGCCGGTAATACCAGTTGTGACACTTACACACAGCCCCAAATACAGTTTCTTACCTACTACATATCCCGGTAGTATCACCTCTTTGATGCCTACTACAGTGGCGGGCAATACACTAACCTGGAATTTGCCAGCTATGGCTCCTAATAGCAACAGATTAATAGAAGTGTGGCTATCGCGTCCATCTACAATGGGCCTACCATTGATTCCGGGCGATACTGTTACTACCAATATTACAGTAAGTCCAGTAGCTGGAGATACAAACCCAGCAAATAATACTATAACACGTAGTGATACAGTAAGGACTTCTTACGACCCCAATGATATTGCAGTGTCTCCAGAAGGCTACATATTGCCATGTACTAAGCTTACGTATACTGTAAGATTTGAGAATATGGGTAATGATACAGCCAGAAACGTATCTGTATTAGATACACTTTCACCCAGTGTAGATCCATCTACATTACAGATTGTGTCTGCGTCAGATCCTATGTTCGTCACTATCTTAAATGATGGTACACGTAACATTGCTAAGTTTAATTTTCCAAACATCAATTTATTGGATAGCTCACGTCATGGATTAAATAATGGAATGTTTGTGTTTTCGGTTAATGCTCGCAACCCACTAGCTGATGGTATTACTATTACGAATCGTGTAGGAATCTATTTTGATGAAAATCCGGTGGTAATGACAAATTCTGTTACCAACACCATTGGTATGGCTCCCATCACTGGTTCGGATAATATCTGTATGGGGTATCCTGATACACTATTCAATCAAATGACTGGGGGAATTTGGGCTAGCAGTACGCCAGCCATAGCTACAGTGTCATCGGTAGGTGTGGTGTCGGCAGTGGTTCCAGGTACTACAGTTATCAGCTATACAGTTAGTAATAGCTGCACCTCGCGCACAGCTACCAAAACAGTGACGGTGAACAATGTGGTAACCGACGGTGTCAGCATTGCTGCATCTTCAGGCGACACTACATGTACAGGAGTGCCGGTAACTTTTACTGCAACACCGATATTGGGAGGGGTTACACCATATTATATGTGGCAGGTAAATGGTATTACAACTCTTACTGGTCCCACTTATACTTATTTCCCCGCCGTTGGCGATAGTGTAATAGTTACTCTTGCCAGTAGTGCAGTATGCGCTATACCTTCAGTAGTGCACGATACGATTGCGCTCACTGTCATTACCTCAGAGCTGCCGATAGCTACTATAGCTGTGAGCCCAGGAGATACGTCGTGCGCTGGCACACCTGTTACA
>JBIKKS010000048.1:0-8600 GCA_044360235.1 Flavipsychrobacter sp.
TCATTCAGCGTTGCTCCTACCGCAGGCGGCGCTTTGCCTAGCTACAACTGGTTTGTAAATGGAACTCTTGCAGGGTCTGGCGCCAGTCATATTTTTGTACCAGCTACAGGTGATATTGTGTATTGCAGAATGGGCAGTAATTTTATTTGCAGATTGGCAGATACAGTCAATAGTAGCCCAATAACCATGACTGTAGATCCATTATATGTTCCAGTAATAAGCATACTGGCATCACCTTCACTCACTTTTGTAGCTGGTACATCAGTTACATTTGCCGCTGCTGTTACCGGTGCCGGACCGTCTCCTTCGTATCAATGGAATGTAAACGACAGTATAATAGCAGGTGCTACAAATAGCACCTATACAGCAAGCGCACTAGCAGATTATGATTCTGTAACCTGTAGGGTTACTGGAACTGGTGTATGTAATATTACTACTTACAATTCTGTTTTTGTAACCGTTTTCCCAGTAGGTATAAATGATATTAATAGCAATAAAGCATTGGCTATTTACCCCAATCCCAACAACGGTAATTTCAGAATAAAAGGATTGGTTACTAATGAGCCAGTAAGTATAGCTGTGAAAAATGTATTGGGGCAAATTGTTTACAGCAAGGATATTTCCGAAGCTAGAACTGCTATCGATGAAGAGGTATTGTTGCCTCATTCTATACCAGCGGGCATATACCTATTGGACATCAGACAAGGTAATAGTAGGGATGTTGTAAAGTTTAGAGTTGCGCACTAAATCAGTATTGTTGACTTATAGATAGTCAAATGCTGTATTTTTGATACACGCATGTTGTCACCGATTACAGTAGCAGAGGCTGATCAAATAATTCTTAAGAATACCGGAAGCTTCGGTGTAGAAGATGTGTATTTAATAAATGCTACTGGGCGAATTCTTGTTGCTGATATAATAGCCGACAGAGACCTCCCTCCATATAATAGAGTGACTATGGATGGCATTGCTATTAGTTACCAAGATTATGCAGGAGGTACAAGAAGGTTCTACATACAAGCCACAATGGCTGCGGGCGATGAGCCAATGACAATAGATGGTATCGATCAGTGTATCGAAATCATGACAGGCTGTGCGCTACCTACTGGCTTAGATACTGTGGTAAGATATGAAGATGTAAGTATTGACGAAAACTACGCTACCATCACTGCAGAGCATATCATACAGGGTGCTAACATACACTACAAGGGTAGTGATAAAAAAGTGCACGATACGATAGTGGCTAAAAACACTGTAATAGATGCGGTGACTATAAGTGTAGCGGCATCGGTAGGGCTATCCACCCTCAATGTGAAAAAACTACCCAAAGTTGTTGTTGTTTCTACAGGTGATGAATTGGTAGATGTCCACCAGCATCCTACTCCTTATCAGATAAGGAGGTCTAATAGTTACGCTATAAAAGCAGCACTACAACAATATGGAATTGATGCTTACTTATTGCATGTCAATGATAATGCTGATGCAATAGAAGCAGAAGTCATGAAATGCATCTCTGCTTATGATGTTATTATTCTCAGCGGTGGAGTATCCATGGGCAAGTTTGATTATGTGCCACAAGCACTCGCTAATGCAGGAATCAAACAACTATTTCATAAAGTACTCCAGAAACCCGGAAAACCATTTTGGTTCGGACAAAATAGTGAGAAAAACGTTGTAGTATTTGCATTTCCTGGTAACCCTGTTTCGGCTTTTTTATGCTTGCACAGGTATTTTATTCCATGGTTGTTTGCTTCTTTATCACGTCCCAGCGGTGCTAGTATATATGCTGTTTTGGAGCAGGATGTTACTTTTAAGTCGCCTCTACAATACTTTTTACAGGTTACTGTTTATATCAGTCAGTTAGGTCAGTTGATAGCTACCCCAGTGGCAGGTAATGGCTCTGGTGATTTTTCAAATTTAACTGCTTCAAATGCTTTTATGGAATTACCCGCAGAAAAAAGCCATTTTAAAAAAGGAGAAGTATATAAAATTATACCTTTCAAAACAATTTCAGTTCATGGGTGATTTTACGCATATAGACAGTGCTGGCAAGGTAACAATGGTAGATGTTACCCACAAGCAGGAAACTATCAGAACTGCTAGGGCTCGAAGTGTACTCTTTCTACCCGATGCAGTGATGATTCACTTTGCAAATGGAGATATTCACTCTAAAAAAGGGGGAGTTTTCCAGACCGCAATCATTGCCGGCATCATGGCTGCTAAAAAAACAGGAGATTTAATACCTCTTTGTCATCCCATTGGGTTGAGTAACACTGTGATAGACATAGCTGTAACAGGCGCCAACGAAGTGGAAATAATATGTAAAGCTACGGTCAGTGCAAAGACAGGGGTAGAGATGGAAGCTATGGTAGGTGCTAGCATAGCAGCGCTAACTGTGTATGATATGTGCAAGGCAATGAGCCACGAAATAGTGATAAAAGAAACTAAACTAATAGAAAAAACAGGAGGGAAAAGTGATTTCAAAGCAAAACAATAAACAGCCTCCTGTTTATGGGTTAGTGCTGGCAGGTGGCAAAAGTGTAAGAATGGGGCAAGATAAAGGTGCCATTCAGTGGCATGGGATAGAGCAGCGATACCATATGCATGCAATGCTGAGCAATGTTTGTGAAAAGGTATTTATTTCTTGCAGAGCAGCACAAAAAGCAGACATTTCTGATAATTATTCCACCATTTGTGATACACACAAAGATTCAGGACCAATATTCGCTTTACTTTCTGCTTTCGAATATAGGTCTGATGTAGCATGGATGGTGGTAGCCTGCGATTTGCCACTGATTGATGTTGCTGCATTACAACTACTGCTCCACAACAGAAATAATACAGGTATAGCTACTACTTATCAAAGTCCGCACGATAATTTGCCCGAACCATTGGTTACTATCTGGGAGCCCGAAGCATATGCATTATTGCAGCAACATGTAGCTAACGGATTTGGATGTCCACGCAAAGTATTGATTCATAATTCCGATAAAGTCATGATCATACAATCGGAGAATCCTCAAGTATTGCTTAACGCAAATACCCCACACGAAGCTGAATTTGTAAAAAAGTTACTTGCGAATAATATAAAGGAATAAGGCATCTGCAAAAGAGGTGCATTAGATTGTATTGTATATGCATGATTGTAGATGTTGTCGCCACGTATGTGAGTTTAAAAGTGAGAATGGCATGCCTAGTAAGGTATATTCTCAATATGTGTAAGAATTTTAGCGAAATCTTCAGCTTACCCCAACTGTTTATGAACATTAGATGTCTTCTATGTTAGGAATATACTGCCAATACATGAAAATGACTAGACATGCTAGTTAGTTTTATATTTTTTGGCAAGTTATTGGAGTCAATTTTTTTTATTACTTTTAACACTCGGGACGATAAATAAATAATTAAGTATGAGAAAACAATACCTGTTTTTAGCTTTCATGTCGATAATGATATGCGGAACAAATGGTTCCTTTGCACAGTTGGTTGGTACCAATTTGTTTCTTCAAGGCAGATATTTGGAGATTGGTCAGCTAAACAATGGAGCATTTGGTGCTTGTACCTCTATAGCAGGTTACCACCCTCACTCTCCCGGAGCAGCTATTGGGTCTCCACTGGCAGAGGTATATGACTATGGTTTAGATGGCTGGACAGTAGGTACACCTCCATTCATGGGTGATTATACTTATCCAGGTAGTCCTTTCGAAGGATGGGAATTACAGATAGGTGCCAACCGTACGCAGGCATTTCAGCAGTGCCCGGGTGGTGTTTATTTCAATGGTGGTGCTGGTATAGGTCTTACAGGTGCTAATACCGGTTATTCTAATGTAGGTGGTCGTGTAACTGGTTTCTGGACAGGTAGTGCCTCAGGTGGTACAGTGCAGATTAGGAAAGAAACAAGAATAGATACCCTTGCATCCGCTGTTATTGTTACTACAGTTATACGCAACACTGCTGCTACTGCTACTGCGCCTATGTACTACATGCGCTCTTGCGACCCTGATAACGACCAGTCATGGCCAGGTGGAGGATTCTTTACCAATAATACTATTGTTCACCAGAACGAAGATGCACGTCATAGGGTAATGGTAGCTTCCAGAGGTGCTGGATATCCTGCTCAATCTTTTTTTGCATTAGGTACTAAAGATTGTCGTGCGCGTTGCTGCATCTATGATTCATGGTGGTTAAGTTCATCTATTGACTTATCTACTTTGTGGAACTATACTATGACAGGTGCTACCTACGGGCTTGGTCAGACTAGAAATGGTGACATCGCTATAGCGCTTACTTACAATCTTGGCAGCGTTCCAGCTGGCGATAGTACTATACTTTCTTATGCCTATATTTTTAATGGTAACTTGGGCATAGATAGCGCATTTCCAGACCCACGTATAGTTGTAAATGGTGTGCCAAGAGTATCTTATGCACCACCTACCCCTAACTTCGATACTTTTGATGTGTGTTTGTATCCTGGCATGACTACATTGCCTGTAAACATTCTGAATGCAACAGATCGTAGTTGGAGCTGGAGCCGTTGGACATGGTCACCTGGTGTAGGTCTTGCAAGCACTACTGGTGTTAATAACGTTATCAATGTAGCTGCATTGCCTCCTATGATAACTTACACCATTACAGGTACAGACAGTGCCACAGGTATGTTCTCGTGTCACAATAAAACATTTTATCTAACTATATTAACTTGTAATGGCGCTGTGAGTAACAGCCCATGTGCAGGAGATACGCTTTGGCTGAATGCGCCTGGTGATTCTACATTTGCCACTTATCAGTGGTATGGTCCTGCACCATCTACTACGGTATTCTCTACCACACAGCGCACGTTCCTGTATCCTGCCACTACGGCTATGAATGGAGTATATGCAGTGATAAAAACTGTGCCTGGCGGAGCAGATACATCGTTTACTACTGTGACAGTAAATCATAAACCTACAGTAGTAGCATCGAGCAATGCACCATTATGTATAGGTGCAGCGAACACACTGTCGTTAACAGCCACTGTAGATTCGCCAGTGATAGGCTATAGCTGGACGGCTACTCCACCACCATTTGTGTCGAGTATGCCTAACCCTACGATAGCTGGATTCTCTATAACAGATACTGGTTTGTATCAGGTGGTAGTTACATCAGTACACGGTTGTAGAGATACAAGTTCTGTGCGAGTAACCTTAGTGCCGCCACCGGCTCCACCAGTAGTTACTGTGGTGACACCATATTGCCAGAATGATGCATTTGTTCCATTTGTGGTTACAGGTGTAGTAAGCGGAGGCAGTACGCTATGGTATGCTAATGCAACCGGAGGAACGGGCAGTGTTACTGCACCGGTAGTGAATACAACAGTACCTGGCTTGTACACATTCTACTTCAGCCAGATAGTGGGAAGCTGTGAGAGCTTGAGAGATTCTGTAAAAGTGAGAGTTAACCCATTGCCAGCACCAATAGGTGGATCTACGGGTGTATGTCAGTACTTTACTACATTGCTGAGCAATACGACATCACCAGGAACATGGACGAGCAGCAACCCATCAATAGCTACGATAAACACTACAGGCCTGGTGACAGGAGTAAACCCTGGCACAGTAGTAATAACGTACACATTGCCAACTACATGCCGCAGAAATACAGTGGTGACAGTGCATCCAAAACCAGCACGCCCTATAGTTCCTGAGGTTCGTCCGTGTCAGTTTACGAGCACTACAGCCCTTACAGTGTCTGGTACCACAGGCAACACACTTTCATGGTATGGCCTAGGTGTAACAGCAGGGAGCTCAATACCCCCACTGCCCAACACAGATACAACAGCAGGTGTGTATACGTATTATGTACAACAGACTACACCATTTGGCTGTATCAGCGACAGTGCTGTGTATCCCGTAAGAATAGTACTTCAACCATCCGCACCTGATGCTAGAGATACTAGCTACTGCCAGTACTTCAATGCACCAGCATTGACTGCAGATGGCGATAGCCTGAGATGGTATAATACTCCTACAGGAGTACCGGGTAGCTGGGTAGCACCAGTGCCAAGCACATTGTACCCTGGTGTAACGACGTACTATGTAACACAGACAGTGAACACGTGCGAAAGCCCAAGAGCAGACATGGACGTAACGATACTGTATCTGCCCGACTTCAAGATAAAAGCCGAGCGCACATGGGTATGCCAGTACGACTCACTTCGTATGGAGTATGATGGTCCAGTGTTGGTTGACCCTGCATATAACTGGCAGTTGCCGTTAGGAGCATCGTTTATTGGTGGTACCAGTGCAACTGATGAAAATATATATGTGAAATTTGACACGGCAGTAGGCAAACACTTTGTGTACCTGACAGCAAGCAATTATCAGGGACAGTGCGCTACTACAGATACAATAGAGATAAAAGTAGTACCAGCACCGAGCTCGCAGGCATACATTAATCCTAATGTATGTTTGGGCGATACAATCACACTTGCGTTGAGCGATCGTACCTCAAATGCAGATAAGTTCTTGTGGCTGATAGACGGATTGCCAATATTGGGTAACCCAGTGGTAGATATCATCACAAGCAACTCACATACAGGCGGACCGTTTGTGATAAGCTGGAATGACACAGGTATACACATCATAACAGTGCAGGGAGCAACAGCCGAGGGCTGCCGAGCATTGCCAACAGGCGATACAGTAAGAGTACATGCATTGCCAGATCCTAGGTTTAAAATTCTGCCATTGCCTAACCGTCCGTTGTGTATAGAAGACAGCGTGTTCTTTAGTGCAAATGTTCAGAACTACGGCTACAACTACAAATGGGAACCAGAACATTCGTTTGTGAATGAGAACCGTCCGGAGATATGGGGTAGAGTGGAGGAGCTGCGTAGCATGATAACACTGACAGTGACTACACCATTTGGCTGTAAAGCGAGCTATTCACAGCAGATAAAACCAGAGGAGTGCTGTACAGTAAGTTTCCCGAATGCGTTTACACCAAACGGCGATGACAAGAACGATTGTTTCCGTCCGATGTTTACGGGTTACAAAAGGTTCCAGATGTTCAGGGTTACGAACCGTTGGGGACAGACAGTGTTTGAGAGTACAAACTCTAACCCGAAATGGGATGGTATGTACAATGGCGTGAAACAGGATTTGGGTGTGTACTATTACTACCTGAGATATGACTGTGGCGGCAAAACACTGGAAGTGAAAGGTGATGTAACATTGATAAGATAATAAATAGTTTATACTCACAAAAAAGGCATCGCATCTGCGGTGCCTTTTTTGTAAGTATAAACGCACCAATATCAAATGATTACAACTTGCAACTGTACGAGATTGCATCGCCGGATTTTCATTAAGAGACATTTCAGATTAAGGTATTAGGCATTACCTTTGCACTCACTAAGATTGCTACGCTATTTTGCGTCAAGGATCTTAAATCATACTAGTTATGCTACCTGAATTCAGTAATACCGAAATCGCATTCAAATACCGAAGCAATAGAGAGTTAAAACAAGCAAGGTTTTTGTTCTCATCAATGGGGTCTTCAGCCCTTACCAGTATAGGTATGAAGCTGACACAGTTAGCAATTTCATGGAACTTGCCTGTTCAAGGAATAATAAAATCAACTTTATTTAACCAGTTTTGTGGAGGCGAAACAATGGAAGAAGCTGGTAAAACAGCTGCTGCATTGGGTGCATATGGTGTAGGTACAATTCTCGATTATGGGGTGGAAGGTAAGGAGTCTGAAGAGGATTTTGATAAAGCTGTACCTGAATTCATTAAGGCGATTAAGTATGCAGCCGCCAATAAAAATATACCTTTCATTAGCATAAAAGTTACTGGGTTCGCTCATTTTGCACTACTAGAGAAGCTACATGCTGGTACGCCCCTTACAAGCAGCGAAAATGATGCATGGAAAAGAGTGTATGCAAGAATAGATAAGATATGTGCCGAAGCGGCTGCAAACAAAATTATGGTGCTGGTTGATGCTGAAGAGAGCTGGATCCAACAGCCTGTAGATGATCTTACCGATGCTATGATGGCACAATACAATAAGGCCAATGTAGTAGTTTTCAACACCTTTCAGTTATACAGGCACGATAGATATGAGTTCTTGAAAGTGTCATACGAAAAGGCTCATAAAACCGGTTATAAACTGGGTGCTAAACTGGTGCGTGGCGCCTACATGGAAAAGGAAAGAGCCAGAGCAGCTGAAAAAGGGTATAAGTCGCCAATACAGCCCGATAAAAATGCTACTGATGTTGATTATGATGCAGCTGTTTTGTACTGTTTGCAACACATAGCAGGAATAGGTCTGTTTGTGGGCTCTCACAATGAGGCTAGTTGTCTGAAAGCAGCCAAGTACATGCAAGATCACAATATAACAGCAAATACGAATAGTGTGTACTTTTCGCAGCTATATGGCATGAGCGATAACATCACCTTCAACCTTGCCAATAGTGGCTATCATGTAGCCAAATACCTGCCTTATGGGCCTGTTAAAGACGTGATACCATATCTTATGAGGCGTGCACAAGAAAATACTTCGGTAGCAGGCCAGACAGGTCGCGAATTGACATTGTTGAACCAAGAGATTAGAAGGCGAAAAAT
>JBIKKS010000472.1:0-3751 GCA_044360235.1 Flavipsychrobacter sp.
CTACTGGTGTAGTGGTTACTGGTACTGGTTCAGCTATCAGCTTTGGGTTACAGACAGCTGCTGGTGTATACACAGTAAGAGCTCAGAATACACTTACTACTTGTACTAACAACATGACAGGTACTGCTACGGTAACAGTAAATGTGTTGCCTGTTGCTTACAACATTACAGGTGGTGGCAACTACTGTGCAGGTGGTACAGGTGTTAACGTTGGTTTGTCAGGTTCACAGACAGGTAATATCTATCAGCTTTACAAAAACGGTACAGCTCTTTGTGCTCCTATATCTGGTACAGGTACTGCACTGAATTTCGGTACAATGTATGACAATGGTACTTACACAGCTGTGGCTATCAATGCTGCTACATCTTGCTCAAGAGCAATGAACAGCAGTGCTACTGTCAATGTAAATGCATTGCCTCTTGTGTACACAGTATCAGGTGGTGGTGCATATTGCGCTGGTGGTGTAGGTGTAAATGTATTGTTGAGTGGTTCTACTACAGGTGTTAATTATCGATTGTACAATGGTACTACTGCTTCTAGCCCTTGGATAAATGGTAACGGTTCTGCTTTAAGTTTCGGTGCACAAACTGCTGCCGGTGTTTATACAGTATTAGCTACAGCAGTTGGTTCTGGTTGTACTAATGTGATGAGCAGCAGTGCTTCAGTTTCTGTTAATCCTCTTCCATCATTGCAGATCGTATCTGGTGGCGGTGCTTATTGCGCAGGTGGTGCTGGTGTTAACGTAGGTCTTACTGCTACTGAGTCTGGAATCAACTACACACTTTACAATGGCTCAACTGCTACAGGTGCTGCTATAAGTGGTGCTGGTGGTGCTATTAGCTTCGGCAACATGACCAACGCTGGTACATATACAGTTGCGGCAGTTAACAATACTACTGGCTGTTCTAACAGTATGTCTGGTGCTGCTTCTGTTGTTATCAACCCATTACCTATTGTTCATTCTGTGATAGGTGGTGGTGCTTACTGTAACGGTGGTACTGGTGTAGAAGTTGCATTGTCTGGTTCTCAGACTGGTGTTGCTTACCAATTGTTCAACGGTGCAACCCCAGTAGGTGGCGTACTTAATGGTACTGGTGATATCCTCTCTTATGGTTTACAAACAGCAGTTGGTACTTACAGTATCATAGCTACAAACACTACTACATCTTGTACCAACAATATGTCTGGCGCTGCTACAGTATCGCTCAACGCACTGCCTGCAGTTTATGCAGTAACAGGTGGTGGAAGTTATTGCAACGGTGGTACTGGTGTGACTGTAGGTCTTAGCAATTCTCAGTTGGGTATCAACTATCGCTTATATAGAGGTTCAGTATCTACGGGTACTCAGGTAGCAGGTACAGGTGCCGCTATCAGCTTCGGTTTGCAGACTGCTGCTGGCGACTACACAGTAATGGCTGTTAATGCTACAACTGGTTGCTCTTCAGACATGACAGGTAGCAAATCTGTAGTTATCAATACTTTGCCTACACTTTATACTGTTTCTGCTGGTGGCAACTATTGCCCAGGTGGTACTGGTGTTGTAGTGTCATTAAGCGGTTCTCAGGCTGGTGTTACTTATCGCTTATATAGTGGCACTACTATGGTAGGTGCTGCGATAGAGGGTACTGGTGCTGCTATCGACTTTGGTACGCAGTTAGCTGGTAACTATACTATCGAGGCTACTAACAACGTAACCACTTGTGTAGCAACAATGACCGGCTCATCTGCTATCGGTACTCATACTTTGCCACTGGCTTATACCATTACAGGTGGTGGTAGCTACTGCGCTGATGGTACTGGTGTAAATGTAGGTTTGAGTAACTCTCAAATAGGTGTTAGCTACATGTTGTACAATGGTACTGAGGCAGTGGGTAGTGCAGTATTAGGTACTGGTGCTGCTCTTTCTTTCGGTAATCGTATAGCTGGAAACTACACAGTTAAAGCTACAAACACAACTACTGGTTGTGAAAATAATATGACAGGGTCTGTTGCGGTTACTACCAATACATTGCCAAATCAATATGATGTGACAGGTGGTGGTAACTATTGCGCTGGTGGTACTGGTGTTATGGTATCAGTTGCTGGTTCTCAGACAGGTGTCAATTATCGTCTCTACAATGGTCCTACTGCTGTTGGTGCGGTTGTGGCTGGTAATGGTCTTGGCTTGAACTTTGGTATGCAGACTGCTGCTGGTACTTACACTGTGAAAGCTGTAAATGCTACTACAGGCTGTCAACAACAAATGAATGGCACCGCAAGTGTAATAGTAAATACATTACCTGCTACATATACAGTTACCGGTGGTGGTAATTATTGCGCAGGTGGTACAGGTGTTAACGTTGGTATCTCAGGTTCTGAGTCAGGTATTAGCTACCAGTTATACAGTGGTTCATCTATGATAGGTGCTGCTGTAGATGGTACAGGAGCTGCTATCGACTTCGGCGCTCAAACAGGTGCTGGTAACTATATGATAGTGGCTACTAATACTGCGACTGCTTGTACAGCCAACATGTCTGGTGTAGCATCAGTTGCGATTAATGCGCTACCTGAGCTGTTCACACTTACTGGCAGTGCATCAGGTTATTGTGCTGGTGGCAACGGTGTTGCTTTCAATCTTTCAGGCTCTCAGAATGGTGTTGCTTACACATTGTACAATGGTACAACTCCATCAGGTGTTGCTGTTTCAGGTACTGGTGCTGGTGTGAGCTTTGGTTTACGTACAGCTGCTGGTGCTTACAAAGTAGTAGCTACAAGTATGGCTAATGGTTGTACAGTAGATATGAACGGTACTCCTTCTGTTACTATCAATCCAGTGCCTACGGTATTTACTGTAACTGGTGGTGGTAGCTATTGTGCAGGTGGTGCTGGTGTAGCGGTGGGTATGATAGGTACTCAGACAGGTGTTAACTACAACCTGTACAGAGGTGCTACGCTCATGTCTACTGTAGCTGGTACAGGTGATGTTATTACATTCGGCAATATGCTAGCTGGTACATACACTGTAGTGGCTATGAACACTACCACCAGCTGTAGAAACAACATGGCTAGCGGTGCTGCTGTCGTAGCTAACCCACTTCCATCTCAGTTTGCTATCACAGGTGGTGGTCAATATTGTGCAGGTGGTGCAGGTGTGGCTATTGGTCTCGCTGGTTCTTCTACTGCTGCTTCATACACACTATACAATGGTGCAACTGCTGTAGGTACTGCAATAGCAGGTACAGGTGGTGCATTAAACTTCGGTGTATTCACTACAGCTGGCGACTATACTGTAATGGCTACTAACAATACTACACTTTGCGGTGTTACAATGACAGGTATTGCACCTGTGGTTGTTAATGCTACTCCTACTGCTTACAATATAACTGGTGGTGGTAGTTATTGCGCAGGTGGTACTGGTGTATCTGTTGGTCTTGAAGGTTCTGCAATCGGTATCAATTATCGTTTGTACAATGGTACTTCACCTGTAGGTGCTGCTGTACCAGGTACAGGTGCGGCACTCAACTTCGGTACATTTACTAATGCTGGTACTTATACAGTAGTAGCTTCTAATCCAGCTACATCTTGCAGCAATACAATGACAGGTAGTGCTACTATAAGTGTCAATGCATTGCCTGCTGTGTATACAGTAACTGGCGGTGGTAATTATTGCCCTGGTGGTAGTGGTGTTGCTGTAGGCCTTTCTGGTTCGGTAGCAGGTGTTACTTACACTTTGCGCAGTGGTAGTTCAGTAGTAGCTACGGCTACAGGTAC
>JBIKKS010000288.1:0-3746 GCA_044360235.1 Flavipsychrobacter sp.
AACCATTGTACCTTACTATTCCTTTATCGGTGCTTATCCATAAATAGCCCAGCTGGTCTGATATAATACCATACACATGATTTGATGGTAAGCCATTATCTACGTTTAAACTAAAAGGCTTAGTTTGTTGTGCAGATAGCACCTGAGGAATGAAATAAATAAACAATATGAGAAGTCGGGATATATTCACACATGAAAATTAGCAGTTTCTTTCAAAGTAGAGAAATTTAAAAAAATTGAGCTTATATGATTTACTGCGAATTGTTAAAATGACAACCTTTAATAGATACCATAAAGACTAATAAATATTACATTTGCAAACAGTATTCTAGTAGCCCAATAACGTAAAATCAAAGCTGTTCATACGCAAAACAACAAATCTTGAAACAAATAATACAATCTTTTAAAACCGGTGAAACGATACTGGAAGAAGTACCAGCACCAAAAGTAAGGCCAGGTTACGTGTTGATAAGAACAAGTAGAAGTCTGGTTTCACTGGGTACAGAGCGAATGTTGGTAGAGTTTGGAAGGGCTAATATGTTTCAGAAGGCTATGCAACAGCCTGATAGAGTAAAACAAGTGTTGTCTAAGGTAAAAACAGAAGGACTAAAGCCCACACTCAACGCAGTATTTAACAAATTAGGACAACCTCTTCCTTTAGGATATTGCAACGTAGGAACAGTGATGGCTGTAGGTGACGGTGTAGAAGATTTTTCAATAGGCGATAGAGTAGCTTCAAATGGACAGCATGCTGAGTTTGTGTGTATACCTAAAAACCTAGTAGCACATATACCTGATAATGTAAGTGATGAAGATGCCACCTTTACGGTAATAGGAGCTATAGGATTGCAAGGCATAAGACTTTGTGACCCTAAACTAGGAGAAACTATAGTAGTAGTAGGTTTGGGGTTGATAGGTCTAATAACAGCCGAACTGCTGATAGCCAATGGATGTAAAGTAATAGGCATAGACCTAGACAATGCAAAAATTGAAATTGCGAAAAAGAAAGGTATTGTAGCAATAAATCCCGGAGAGGGAACAGACCCGGTGAAATTTGTAACGTCTTTTACAGGCAATACTGGTGCTGATGGTGTAGTAATAACAGCATCTGCCAAATCAGATGAGATAATAGCTCAGGCCGCCAAAATGAGTCGTAAAAGAGGACGTATCATACTGGTAGGTGTTATAGGGCTAAACATAAGTCGTGCCGACTTTTATGAAAAAGAACTCACTTTCCAAGTATCATGCTCCTATGGACCGGGAAGATATGATGATAGGTACGAAAAAGAAGGTATCGATTATCCACTTCCATTTGTAAGATGGACTGAACAAAGGAATTTTTCTGCCATACTAGATATAATAAGCAGAGGGAAACTAGATGTAGCAACTCTGATAACAGATAGAGTAGCACTGCTTGACTACAATAAAATATATAACAACATAGCCAGCAAAGATGCAATAGCATCGATACTGGTATACCCTGAAAATGCCAACGATACGGACACAGTAAAAGTGACTGATGGTAGTTTTTTGGCTGGAAAAGGTGGAATTGGGATAATAGGTGCAGGCAACTTCACTAGTATGACCATGCTACCTGCGCTGCAAGCCATAGGTGCACCCATTTATAGCATAGCAAGTGCAGCAGGTGTAACTGGTACAAGCCTGGCAAAAAAATACAAAATAGGCAAGAGTACAACTGACTACCATAGTATACTGGCGGACAACACAGTGGACCTGGTAATGATAACGACCCGTCACAATGAGCATGCTAAGATGGTGGTAGAATCGCTTAATGCCAACAAACATGTTTTTGTAGAAAAACCGTTAGCTATAGACCGAAAAGGACTAGATGACATAATAGCGGCATATAATGGTAGTAAAACCTTGACGGTAGGGTTTAATAGGCGGTTTTCGCCACATGCGGTACAAATCAAAAAAACCATAGGCAATGCGCCTATGAACGTGATTGCCACTATGAATGCCGGCGCGATACCCCCTAATGTATGGGTGCATGATATGATGGTGGGTGGTGGTAGAATAATAGGAGAAGCTTGCCACTTCATGGACCTGATAAGCTACTTTACAGGCAGTAAAATAACAGCAGTTTGCATGAATGCAATGGGGATAAACCCTGCTGCTAATACTGACAATGCATCAATACTGCTACAATATGAAAATGGAAGTACTGGAGTAATAAATTATTTTGCTAATGGGAGTAAAGACTATGCCAAAGAACGTGTAGAGGTATACAGTCAGGAAAAGACTATGGTGCTGGATAATTTTCAGGTGACGACCGGATATGGCACTCGCAATTTTTCTAAACTGAAGACAAATCTGGATAAGGGGCATAATAACCAATTCAGACAACTGACAGAACGAGTTAAAAATGGAGGTGCGGCACTAATACCATTTGACGAGATAATAAATACTACGCTTGCAAGTTTGGCAGCTATAGAGAGCCTAAAGAACAAACAGTGGGTGACAATCTAGTAGGGACTAAGGCAAAAATAATATTAAATAAAAGTAAACAGAAAAACAGATACAAATAGATGCTTATAGATATCATTGCAGGTGCTCGGCCAAACTTTATAAAAATATCGCCAATAGTAGATGCTATAACGGTACAAAAGAATGCTGGTGTAGATATTGAATATAGACTAGTGCATACAGGGCAGCACTATGACAAAAAAATGAGCCATGATTTTTTTGAACAGCTTAATATTCCAACTCCGCACTTCAATTTGGAAGCTGGATCTGGCACACAAGCCGAACAAACTGCGAAAATAATGATAGGTTATGAGCGTTTGTTGATGGAAAAACCATGCGACCTATGTATAGTAGTTGGTGATGTGACCTCTACAATGGCTTGCTCGATTGTAGCAAAAAAAACCAACAATATAAAAGTAGCCCATGTAGAAGGTGGTATAAGAAGTGGTGACTGGACAATGCCCGAAGAAATAAACAGATTAGTAACAGATGCTATAACTGATTATTTTTTTACAACATCAGATGTAGCCAATAGCAATTTACGTAAATCAGGTGTGGATGAAAACAGAATATTTTTTGTAGGTAATACTATGATAGATACGCTGCGTAAACAGATGCCGAGATTTGTAAAGCCAGAGTTTTGGGATCAACTGCAACTTAAGCCTAAAGAATATCTGGTAATGACGTTGCATCGTCCTGCAAATGTGGACAACAAAGAAAAACTATATGAACTGATCAATGAAGTAATATCCTCATCTCAAGGATTACCTATCATTTTTCCGGTGCATCCACGCACAGCTAAGATACTGGCAGAAAGTGATATTGATACCAGTAAGTTGCACTTGGCAGAGCCCATGAGCTATTTGGAATTTAACTATCTGGTAAAAAATGCGCGTGCAGTAATAACAGATTCGGGAGGCATAACAGAAGAAACAACCGTGATGGGTGTACCCTGTATGACACTAAGAGACAACACTGAAAGGCCAGAAACCTGCACAATAGGTACAAACGAATTACTAGGTACAAACCCAGCAAGTATTGCACCGGCTTTCAAAAAACTATTTGCTGGCGAGTGGAAAGAAGGTGGAATACCTGAGTTGTGGGATGGCAATGCAGCAAAACGGATAGTGACACATTTGATAGATTTGTTTGGCCTCTAGTTAGATATAGCATTTTATTATTAATGCTTAATTGGTTCATTTAGCAGTGGTAAGGTAATTGAAGCCAATAAAATTATAAAGGTGATTTATTGTGCATGG
>JBIKKS010000289.1:0-3744 GCA_044360235.1 Flavipsychrobacter sp.
AGTTTCGTACACACCCGGGTGGCAGCCCCGGCACACATCCATGCCCACATAGTGTGCAGAGGTGTCATATACATTCAGCCATGGCGATGTAGGATTGTCTGTAACAGCAGAATCGTTGTCAGTAGGGGTATTGCAGAAAAACAAAGGGAGCGTTGTTGCAAACAATCCTATAACTACAAGTATTTTACGCACAATCCGGGTCGACATACAATAACAAAATTAAGGCTTTATCATTATTCATCCCCTTTGGGTTTTTAGTATATCGCCATTTACAAGGGTAATTCTGATGATATTGTGCCAAAATCAACCAAAATATTGCGTGTAATTTATAATATGTATGGCCCTGAAAATTATTTTTAACGAAAATTTCCCAAAAATTTGGATAGGGCTTTATTTTTTTATATTAAATCATATCTTTGCACCCCTTGCGGGAATAGGGTGACCTATATCCCGTCGGGATTTTTTGATTTTTACATATATATTTTCAATAAAAACCTATGCATTTAAAAGGGTTAGTGAAGTTTTTTACAGCAATGCTCATACTCATTTCGCTGTACCAGCTCTCTTTAACGTTCATTGTGAGAAACGAGGAGAAAAAGATGCGGGCACAAGCCAGACGCTCGGCGTTGGCTGAAGATCCATCTGCTACAGGCACCAATCTGGATAAGCTAACAGACAAGTATTACTCGTCTATCTCAGACAGTATGCAGGGTGAGACAATTTTCAGTGTTCCAATGCTGAAAGAGTACACGTATCAGGCTGCTAAGGCTGAAGAGCTGAACCTAGGTCTCGACCTTCAAGGTGGTATGAACGTAACGCTTGAGGTAAGCCTCGATGAGTTGGTACGCTCAATGTCTAACAACCCTCGCGATGCGGCAATGAACAAAGCTATTGCTGACGCAAACAATGCAAAAGCTAACAGCGATGCAAACTTTATAACATTGTTTGGCGAGATCTTTGAAAAACAAAATCCTGGTGTCAATCTGGCTTATCTATTCACTAAGCCTTCCGAAAAAGACATTACGCTCAGTTCATCTAACAAAGATGTAATAGCCAAGCTTAACAAAGAATCGAAAGAAGCGATCAACCGTACACACAAAGTACTACAGACTCGTATCGACAAATTCGGTGTAGCTAACCCCAACGTGAATCTTGATGAAAAAAAGGGTATCATCACGGTAGAATTGGCAGGTGTACAAAACCCTGAGCGTGTACGTTCTTACTTACAGGCTACAGCTAAGCTACAGTTCTTCGAAACCTACTCTAACCAGGAGATAGGCCCGATGATTGGTGCTGCTAACAAACCACTATACAATTACTTGTCTGGCGTTAAAGAAGATACAGCCACAGCAACTACAGATTCTGCAACCGTCGCGGCGGATACATCAGGTACTGCTGTTAGTGATACCAATAGTATAGCTAACGTATTAGCTGGAGGTAAAGCTACCACCACTAAAGATACTGCTAAGTCTCAGCAAGATAAAGCGGCAAAAGAAAATCCATTGAGTGCGCTTATCATGCCAAATGGTACGGTAGAAGAAGGTTACTTCGCTAGCCCAGTAGTAGGTTATGTAGCCAAAAAAGATACTGCTAAGGTTAACAGATACTTGTCTTTAGATGTATTGAAAAACAAGTTCCCTTCAAATATCAAGTTTGTATACGGAGCAGCTAATAGCAAAAGCAAAGAAGCTAATGCAATATTGCCTTTATATGCTATCAAACTGGCACCCGGCGGTGGTGCCCGTCTGGAAGGTGACCATGTTACCAACTCACGTGCCGACTACAGCCCTATGACTGGTCAGCCAAACGTAAGTATGGAAATGGACATGACCGGTGCTCGTATCTGGAAAGATATGACAGGTCGCAACGTTGGTAAATATGTAGCAGTAGTGCTGGATGACAAAGTTTATTCTTGCCCACGTGTAGATAACGAAATAGCTAGTGGTAACACAGAAATATCTGGTTCTTTCACTACCGAAGAAGCTCAGGATTTGGCAAACATTCTTAAATCTGGTAAACTGCCTGCACCTGCACACATTGTACAGGAGCAAGTGGTAGGTCCTACGCTGGGTGTAGAGAACATTGACAAAGGTATGTTCTCATTGCTGTTGTCATTTGTAGTGATATTTGTATTGATGTTGGTTTACTACAACACTGGTGGTATTGTAGCTAACATATCGTTGATACTCAACCTTGTGTTTACAGTAGGTGTGTTGTCTGCACTGCACGCTACGCTTACTATGGCTGGTATAGCTGGTCTGGTACTTACAGTAGGTATGGCGGTAGATACCAACGTTATCATCTTTGAGCGTATAAAAGAAGAACTGGCAGGTGGCAAATCTTATGCTCAGGCAGTAACAGATGGTTACAAGCGTTCTTATGCGCCTGTACTCGATGGTCACGTTACTACACTTATTACAGCTATCATTCTGTTCATATTTGGTCTGGGTCCTGTGCGTGGTTTCGCTACTACACAGATATTGGGTATCTTGTTGTCTTTGTTCTGCGGTATCCTTATCTCTCGCCTCATCACAGACATCTATGCTAAGCGCGAGCGTCACTTCAACTACTTTACTGGTCTGTCTAAAACTATCTTCCGCAAGGCACACATCAACTTTGTAGGCATGCGTAAGTACACCTACATTATATCTCTTTCTATGTTCCTGCTGGGTGTAAGCACCTTGTTCCATGGTTTCGACTATGGTGTAGAGTTCAGAGGTGGTCGTAGCTACACTATCAAGTTTGATCAGAAATTGTCTACAGAAACAGTACGTGAAAAACTGCATACTTATCTGGGCAATGAATTCCCTATTGTTAAAACCATTGGTACTAACAATAGCCTTAACATCACTACTTCTTACCTGATCACTAAGCCGGGTCAGGGTGTAGAGCGTGAGGTGTTTAAGAAACTGCACGAGGGTATGGTGAAAGAAAAACTGATACCTGCTACTACCACAGAAGAAGAATTTAAGAGCAAGTACATACAGAGTTCTCAGACAGTATTACCTACAATATCTGACGACCTGAAAGCGGGTGCTGTAAAAGCTACTATCATTTCGCTGATTGCTATCTTCTTGTACATATTGTTGCGTTTCCGCAAGTGGCAGTATTCTCTGGGTACTATCCTTTCTTTGCTGCATGACGTTGCAGTAACACTAGCAGTATTCTCTTACATGCGTGGTATTGTGCCTTTTGCCCTGGAAATTGATCAGCACTTTATTGCAGCCGTTCTTACAGTAATTGGTTTCTCTATGAATGATACCGTTATCGTGTTCGACCGTATACGTGAAAACTTCAGAAAAACACCAAATGGCGACAAAGCTCAGGTTATCAATACTTCTATCAATGATACACTTAGCCGTACCGTAATGACATCATTCACAGTGTTTGTAACGGTGCTTATCCTGTTCATATTCGGTGGTGAGGCTACTCGTGGTTTCGCATTTGCGATGCTGATAGGCGTGGTAACAGGTACTTACTCTTCTATATTCGTAGCTGCACCAGTACTTGTAGACCTTGACAAGACTGACAAACTGAGCGACGAAGTAGATAATGAAGCACGTGTAGAAGAACTGAAAAAGCTAGCTTAATGCTACTGCCGGAAACGGTAGCGTAGCAACAACATATCCTCCAATCCCGTACGGTTCTCCGTACGGGATTTTTGCTGCTTAGTTTTCCCTACTTTTGCAATGCAATGAAAACATTCTTCTGGCATCTGGGCAAGATAGTATTAATGGTAAAAGG
>JBIKKS010000010.1:0-13385 GCA_044360235.1 Flavipsychrobacter sp.
TTTTTACTCAGATATGTTCTACAGTTGTATCACTATGCCTGCATTGATGCCTATATTGCTGAAAGGTATAGATTGGGTTTTTAGAGTAGTGGGTTTGCCGGGGTCGGGCGATGAATCTATTGTGCCTGTTTTCTCAAACTCATATTCCCTTTCATTTGTTTTAAATTGCCCCAAATATTCAACGCCGTTTCTGGAATACGATGTTCTGCTGCCTTTTGCTACATACGGTGAATAAGAAACCATACATATTTCACTAAACAAACGTAGGTGCGTTGAGATGTTATAACTTGCTCCTACAGCGCCAGTAGCACCCAACGAAAAGTACATAGTATGTTCCAATGAAGTTTTATCAATATCGCTGCTTGAACTTCTGCTGTACACTATATCGTAGGTAAGTGAGTTTACAACAGGGACTATCACACCCATGCGTGCGTAGATATTAGCTTTTGCACCTCCAGTTTGCACTACTATCGAGGGTTGTAGCAGAAAGGTACTGCCATAGGAGGTTATTTCCGTAGTTTGGGTGTAAGTGGTTCCGCCAGATGAATATTCATCTATTGAGGTAAAAGTATAATTTCTGCCGGCTATAGTAGAAGTACCTATTAGTTCTACGCCAAGGTTTTTGCTGATGTTGTATCCCAATGCTAATGTACCAGATAAACCTGCTCCGTAAGAATATTGTTTTATATTGAATGACTCCTCATTAGATACATTAACCACTGTGCCGTTAGTGGCATCGTTTTGCCCCGATAGTAGGAGACCATAACCGATGCCTACACGCATATAAAATGGTTTATTAGCGTTAGTTACTTTTGCTGCTTTTTGTGCACTACTACTGAGGCAGGTAAGCGCCATAAGGTTTAATAGAATGATTCTTATCATTTGGATATATTTTGTGATAAAAATGATAAGAGAATCATTGCCAAAAGCTCACTAACCCAAATTTATTATCTGGCTAGTCTGTTTTCATTATGTACCCCATGCCTATTACTGTGTGTATCAATTTCGGCTCGTAGTCTTTGTCTATTTTTTTGCGCAGGTAGTTTACATATACATCCACCACATTGGTAGCCATGTTAAAGTCTACCCCCCACACATTTTCCAGTAGGTCCATACGCGACACTACTTTGCCTTGGTTTTTCAGCAGATATTCCAGTAGTCGGTATTCGGTAGAGGTCAGTATTATTTCGTTATCTTCTCTTTTTACTCTTTTGGCATCTTGGTCTAGCTCCAGAGATGCTATTCGTAGTTTGTTTTCTTCAGTATGTCCAGAACTGCGTCGTATGAGGGCACGTATTCTTGCCCGTAGTTCTGCAAACTTAAAAGGCTTCACCATATAGTCGTCTGCGCCGTACTCAAAACCCGTCACTATATTCTCTGTAGTTCCCAGTGCGGTCAGCATCAGAATAGGGTGCTTGTTTTTAGTTTTGCGTATTTGTCGGCACAGTTCCAGTCCATTAATACCCGGCAACATTATGTCTATAATGTATAAATCATAAGGGTGTGTAGCAGACATCTGCAAGCCAATGTTGCCATCTGGTGCTACGCTTACCGTATAGCCATCTTCCGTTAGCCCCTTGCATACCATAGATGCTATATTCGCTTCATCTTCTACCAGTAGTATATTCATATCTGCGCACTGTTATGCATACAAAAATGAGCTTTTATTGGTAAAAAATGAGCACAGTTACAAAAAATGAGGTGCATTGGAATAACTCAGGCATCTATTCGCTGAGTTGGTAGACGACTTAGAAAAGTAAATACTGAAAATAAGTATAAGAATAGTGCTAAATATCTCCACAAAAAAACAAGGCACCGTCGTGTGACAGTGCCTTTTATTATTTTAGGAAAAACAACTTTTCTACAAAGTACGTTTTACTTCTACTTCTTCAAATCCTTCTATGATATCGCCTATGCGGAGATCGTTGTAGTTTTTCACCATCAAGCCGCACTCATAACCATAGTTAACATCCTTCACATCATCCTTAAAGCGTTTCAGAGAGCTCAGTTCGCCAGTGTGTACCACTATTCCATCGCGCACCACATTGAGTCTGGTTTGTCTGGTCATTTTGCCTTCCAGTACATAACAACCCGCTATCGTACCTACACCGTTTATCTTGTATATTTCGCGTATCTCTATGTTGCTCACTGTTTTCTTCTCTACTTTTGGTTCCAGCAGACCTTCCATAGCACTCTTTATTTCTTCTATAGCATCGTAGATGATAGAGTAAGTGCGTATTTCTATGTTCTCCTGCTCAGCCAGTCTTGCAGCCTGCATAGACGGACGTACCTGGAAGCCCACAATGATAGCATCTGACGCTGTAGCCAGCAATACATCGCTCTCGGTAATCTGACCCACACCTTTGTGAACCACATTGATAGCCACCTCTTCGGTAGACAGTTTCTGCAACGAATCGCTCAATGCTTCTACAGAACCGTCAAAGTCACCCTTGATGATAATACCCAGTTCTTTAAAGTTGCCCAGAGCCAAACGACGACCGATTTCATCGAGCGTAATGTGTTTGCGTGCTCTGATACCCTGCTCACGCATGATCTGTGCACGGTGGTTGGCTATGTCTTTTGCTTCCGATTCCTCAGCATATACCCTGAACTTCTCACCCGCTTGAGGTGCACCATTCAGACCCAGTACCTGTACTGGTGTAGAAGGGCCAGCAGATTTTACACGCTGTCCACGTTCGTTGAACATTGCTTTTATTTTGCCGTAGTGCTGTCCGCATACTGCCATGTCGCCTTGGTTAAGCGTACCATTCTGTATAAGGATTGTAGACTGATAACCACGACCCTTATCGAGCGATGCTTCAATAACACTACCCATTGCCTGACGGTCGGGGTTGGCTTTTACTTCCAGCATTTCTGCTTCCAGTCCTATTTTTTCCAGTAGCAGGTCTATGTTCAGTCCTTTCTTGGCAGATATTTCCTGACTTTGGTATTTACCACCCCAGTCTTCTACCAGTATATTCATACCGGCAAGTTGCTCTTTTATTTTCTCTGGGTTGGCACCTTCTTTGTCTATTTTGTTGATAGCAAAAATCATAGGTAGGCTTGCTGCCTGTGCGTGCGATATTGCCTCCTTGGTTTGTGGCATTATGGCATCGTCGGCCGCTACTACTATTACTGCTATATCAGCTACTTTGGCACCACGAGCACGCATCGCGGTAAACGCTTCGTGACCTGGAGTATCTAGGAATGTGATTTGTTTGCCAGTAGCTGTGGTAACCCTGTAAGCACCTATGTGCTGGGTGATGCCACCTGCTTCGCCGGCTACTACATTGGCACTGCGTATATAGTCTAGCAGCGATGTTTTACCATGATCTACGTGACCCATTATGGTAACAATAGGAGCTCTTGGCAACAAATCTTCAGGTTCGTCTTCTACTTCTACATCTTCTTCTGCTTCTTGTTCCAGATTTATAAACTCAACATCAAACCCAAATTCACTTGATACCAATTCTATCACTTCTGCATCCAAACGCTGATTGATGGACACCATGATGCCTAAGCTCATACACTTGCTGATGATTTCCGCAAAACTCACATCTAGCAGGCCGGCAAGTTCACTTACAGATATGAACTCTGTAACCTGAACAATGTTAGTTTGTTCTGCATTTTCTGCTGCGGCACGTTTTTCGGCAGCTTCATCGCGTTTGTTACGGCGATATTTTGCTTTGAGGTTTTTGCTTCTGGTAGATCCGGTAAGTTTAGCTTGTGTTTCGCGTATCTTATCCTGTATTGCTTTAGTATCTATTTCTTGTTGCTGTGCAGTAACAGGAGCATTGCGCATATCGGTTCTGCCTCGGTCTCTGTCTCTGTTGCCACCACCGGCATTGTTGCCTATTGGTCTGCCTACACCGCCACCGTTACCACCCGCTGGGCGATTATCAGGACGCTGACCAGGAGGTGTACCAGGAGGTCTGCGATCACGACCCAGACTCCTGTTTGGCTGCTGTGAGCCTGCTCCGGGTGCAGGTGCATTTCTGTCCCTATTGCTAGGGTCTGGTTTTCCTGGCTCCGATTTTTTGTCTACTGGTATACGTTTACGCTTACGTTTCTCGCGGTTATCTGGTCTATTGCCAGATGGTTGTGATACCGGAAGCTCTATTCGACCTATAATTTTTGGTCCCTCCAGTCGAGGGGCCTTCATTTCTATATGTTCTCGTTTCTGATTCTGGTCATCTTCTACTAATGCAGTGGGCGCAGGTGCTACTAGGGGCGTTTCCACTTTCACTTCAGCTACTACCTCTGCTACTTTTGCCACTACGGGGGCAGGAGCAGGTGCGGTTGGTTCTGCTGCTTTTGCAGCTACAGGCTCTGTAGTTTTGATTTCTGGTACTTCTTTTCTTACGGGAATCGGATCTTTTTTCTTTACTACCGCACCTTTTTTAGGGCGAGAAGATAAGTTAAGTGTATCCAGATCTATTTTTCCCAGTATGTTAGGGCCGCCTATTTTAGGAGCTTTCACATCCAGATGTTCAGGTACAACAGGTGCTAGTGGCGCACTTTCAACTGCTTCTTTGGCAGGTGCTGGTGTTTCTTTAGCTAATTGCTCTGTTTTTACTTCTGGTTCAGCTTTGGCTACCGGTGCTACTTTTACCTCTGGTTCAGGCACTACAGATGCAGCTACTACAACTACCGGAGCTACTATTGGTGCAGGTGGCGAAACAGGCTCAGGCTTCGCTACTACTGGTACTACAGGCTCAGGTTTTGGAGCCGGTGCTACAACAGGCGCTACCGGGGCTGGTTCAGGGTTTGCCGCTACTGGCGGTGCTACTACCACCTCAGGTTTTTCCTTTGGTTTTTCCTCCGCTGGTTTTTCCTTTCCTTCTGGGGTCTTCGCTGCAGGCTCTTCTTTTTTGTCTTTAGCAGATATGTCCAGGTCTTCTCTGGTCTTCTTTAAATTATCTAACAGCGGACCCTTTGGCAGGGCTATCCCTTCGCTTTTCTGCTTGTCTTTTTTGTCTTGGGCAAACTCCACCTGCAGGGCACTATACATCTGCTCTGAAAGTTTGGTACTCGGGTTACTGCTTATTTCAAAGCCTTTATCAACAAGAAACTCCACTAGGGTTTCTTTCCCTATGTTGAATTCCTTTGCGGCTGCCAGTAACCTGGGTGTATTTGTTGTTGTAGTCATTCTTCTTTTTTCCTTGTCAGATGTTTATTCAAAATTGCCCTGTGGCAGTTGCCCTGTCCACAAATTTACGCCATTTTTCAGTGAATTTGGCACAGCGATGGCTTATGTTATTATCTATTTCATGTGAACAATGTTTTTGTTAGCATTTTATTGTTCTTCATTAAATTCTGCTTCCAATACACGACGCACATCGCGCACGGTTTCTTCTTCCAGGTCGGTACGGCGTACCAGCTCCTCAGCCGATAACTCCAGTACACTCAATGCAGTATCACAGCCTATACGCTTGAACTCGTCTATCACCCAAGCTTCTATCTCATCTGCAAATTCATCCAGATCGATATCGTATTCTACATCATCTTTCACATCTCTGAATACGTCTATGTTGTAGCCAGTCAGTTCTTGTGCCAGTTTTATGTTCACACCTTTTTTACCTATCGCCAGCGATACCTGATCTGGGTCCAAATACACATCTGCGCGCATTGTATCACTGTTTAGCTCCATTTTGTTGATGCGTGCTGGTGTCAGCGACCTTTGCAGCAGCAACTGTACATTGTTGGTAAAGTTGATGATGTCAATGTTTTCATTGCGCAGTTCGCGTACTATACCATGTATACGGCTACCTTTCATACCCACACATGCACCTACAGGGTCTATACGGTCGTCATAGCTTTCTACAGCTACTTTCGCACGTTCGCCAGGTTCGCGTACTATTTTCTTCACCACTATCAGGCCATCCATTATTTCTGGTACTTCTATTTCCAGCAGTTTCTCTAGGAATGAGGCATGCGTGCGGCTCAGAATGATGATGGGCGAGTTGTTGCGCATTTCTACTTTTTTCACCACTGCGCGCACTGATTCACCTTTCTTAAAGAAGTCTGTAGGTATCTGTTCTGATTTTGGCATAATCAGTTCATTACCTTCATCGTCCAGTAGCATTATTTCTTTTTTCCATATCTGGTATACTTCGCCATTTATGATTTCGCCTACTCTGTCGGCGTATTTTTTAAGAAGATTATTTTTCTTTAAGTCACCTATACGTGCAGCCAATGTTTGTTTTGCGGCAAGAATAGCTCTGCGTCCAAAATTTCTTACATCTATTTCTTCATATAACTCTTCACCTACACTATAGTCGGGCTCTATTTTTATAGCTTCAGAGTAGGGTACTTGAAGATTTTCGTCTTCTACTTCGCCATCTTCTACTATTTCACGACGTCTTATGATTTCTAAGTCACCAGTTTGGTCGTTTACGATTACGTCAAAGTTCTCGTCTGTTACGTACTTCTTTCTCAGCAGAGTTTTAAATACGTCTTCTAGCACCTTCATGAGGGTAGGCCTGTCGATATTCTCGGCGTCTTTAAACTCCTGAAAGGAGTCAATGAGGTTGATACTTGCCATATTGCGCTATTTTTCTCTACACATCCCTAATTGGGTAGTGTCTATTTATTAAAAAATGATTTGTACTACTGTTGTTTTTATGTCTATTATTGGTATTTCAGTAATTACTACTTCGTCTTTTGCCTTTTTAGGTTTCACTTCCAGTGTTATGTGTTCTTCTGTCACTGCTGTAAGTATGCCGGTTGTTTCCTTGTCTGTGTTGTCAGTTACTGTTACTTTTCTACCTATATTCTTTTTATACTGTCTGTTTTGCGTCAATGGTTCATCTACGCCAGGGCTAGATACCTCCAGCGAAAAATCACCATCAGGGTACATTCCCTCCGCATCCAGTGCAGCATACAACCGCTTATTGATGCTAGTAGCCTTGTCTATAGAAAAACCACCATCAGCGTCCAGAAAAACCTTGATATTATTGGTAGGTTTTATCTTAATGCTCACAATGAAGATATCAGTCCCTTCTAGCAAGGGTTCCAGCAAAGCGTACACTTTTTCTATTGTATCAGACATACTTTCAATGAACGAGGGGACAACCAGTGTCCCCTCTCTTTTGTTTAAAATCCTTTGCAAACATACAACAATTTCTGATAATTGTATTATCGTTTTATGAAAACTTTAATGGCTACACTTCTTGTACTAATCACATCTGTTTGGGCGTATGGCTTTTGTAAGTACATATACATTGCCTCAATCTCGTATGTTGTGTGTCATTCTTATACCCTAACTTTGCGCTCCTAATTCGCAGTTTTTGAGCTTCATTGATAATTTTCTCGACAAACGAAACAACAATCCCGCCGGGGAAATGAACTTCCTTGATCATATAGAGGAGTTGCGCTGGCATATAGTGCGTTGTGCATTTGCCGTTATGATAGGCTCTTGCCTAGTGTTCTGGAAGGTTGAGCTCATTTTTGATAGGGTAATAATGGGGCCCGCACACAAAGACTTTATCTCTTACCGTGCGTTTTGTGCGCTGGGCAGGTTGCTACATGCCGATTCGTTTTGTATGGACGACATACACATGAAGTTTCAGAACAATGCCGTAACGGGTCAGTTCATGATGAGTTTATCTGTGTCCGTCATGCTAGGTTTTGTACTTGTTTTTCCTTATATATTGTGGGAGCTATGGAAGTTTATAAAACCAGCTCTAAAACCTACAGAGGTAAAAATGGCAAGCGGCATTGTGTTTTGGTGTTCACTCCTGTTTTTTATGGGCGTTATGTTTGCTTACTTTATAGTAGCTCCTTACACCATCAATTTCTTTGGCAATTATCAGCTAAGCCCGCTATTCGAGAACATTATAACCATAGAAAACTACTACGATACCATGAGCAACATGGTGATAGCTCTAGGTGTGGTGTTTGAATTGCCTATTCTCGTTTACTTCCTTACACGTATTGGTGTGCTTACCCCTGCATTTCTGAAGGCAAAACGTCGTTATGCTTTTCTGATATTGTTTATACTCAGTATGGTAATAGCACCACCCGATGTTTTTAGCTGTCTGCTTATATTTTTCCCCTTATACATACTCTTCGAGATATCTGTGAGCATTAGTGCCCGTGCACTCAAAGCCCGTAAGATAAGAGAAGCCAAAGAAGCACTGGAGCAAAACAACGACTAAATAATTATGAGTAATCCATCGTTCAACAATCAGCTACCCATAGCCATAGGCTGCGATCATGCAGGCTACGAGTACAAAGAAAATCTGGTGAAAATGTTGCAAGATACTGGCTGGCAGGTTGCCGATAAAGGCACTTACAGTACAGATAGTACCGACTATCCTGACTATGCACACCCTGTAGCCACGATGGTAGAAGAAGGTGCAGCAGCAGCAGGTATACTGGTATGTGGTAGTGGCAATGGTGTGTGTATGACCGCCAACAAACATCAGGGCATACGTGCTGCCCTTTGTTGGCTCGATGAACTGGCGGCACTGGCTCGACAGCACAACGATGCCAATGTGCTGTGCATACCCAGCCGTTTTGTACCACTTACACTCGCTCAGTCTATGGCTGATATCTTTTTGTCTACCCCCTTCGAGGGTGGTAGACACCAAAACAGGGTGAATAAAATATAATTACAAACCATACTATCCAAAACAAAAAAGCCCCGCAATGCAGGGCTTTTTGTTATGTATCATCAGTAGTATACTACTATGAGTTTGGTTTTGGAGCTTCTTTTTTAGCAGCTTCTTCTTTTGCTTCATGGTCTTTACTGCATTCTTTTTTATCTTTTTTCTTGCAGCAAGATGCAGTAGCTTCTTTGTTACATTTTTCTCCTTTTTTCTTGCAGCAAGACTTTCCTTCTGCAAAAGCACCACCAGCCATCATTAGGGCAGCAGCGAGCAATAAAGTGATTTTTTTCATTTTTATCGATTTAGTACACAAAAGTACGAAATTAAAATAAACCTCTCTGTTAAAACCACCCTCACTGACCAATATCACTTTCTTTACGAATTGTGGGCTACTATCGTCACGCCACCCTTTACTACATCACCTATCTTCACATCTACCCGTGTACCCAACGGTAAAAACAGATCTACCCTCGACCCGAATTTTATGAAACCAAACTCCTCATTCTGCTTCACCACATCGCCCTCCTTTACATAAAAGCATATACGCCTTGCCAGTGCACCCGCTATTTGCCTCATTAGTATGTCACCATTATCATTGCCCAGTACTATAGTAGTACGCTCATTTTCGGTAGATGATTTGGGGTGCCAGGCCACCAGGTACTTACCCTTGTGGTATTTCATATATTTCACTACACCACTTACAGGATTGCGGTTCACATGTACATTAATAGGCGACATAAATATAGATACCTGTAGTCTTTTCTCTTTGAAGTATTCAGGCTCATAGGCCTCCTCTATTACCACCACTTTGCCATCAGCAGGGGCTATGATGCGGTCTTCGCCATGCACCATATTTCTTATAGGCATCCTGAAAAACGCTACTACCCACACCCACAACAGGAACATGGTGAGGGTGATCAATGCAGTCAACCAAAAAAGTGAATCGGGTATGAAGTGGCTGGCAACCCAAGATATGCCGCCTAATAAAACTGTGGCAATAAGTATATACAGATACCCTTCTCTATGTATTTTCATGTCGTTATGCTTTTGCTGCGCAAAGGTAACAAGTTTGTATCTAGTAAGTCTTTTTACTACACATTTCTGAAAGTACAGTAGAATGTTGTTCCCGTCATTCATTTACTACCTCATCAAGAATATTGAAGTTTATAAATGATTATAATCTATTGCTATTCTAACTTCCGTCAATTTTGCCTTAAAATTCAGCCCGTTCAATTAATAATTATATAAACTTGTGTCAATACCCAACCTATCTTGTTGCTAAACAGTCTTATATTAGTGTTTAGGATTAATAACCAATATACTTGTCTATAGCTTTGGCATATACCGTAGCTGGCCAGGCCAGTGAGTTAGAGCAGCTCATACAAGGGTGCATTCGCAACGAGCGAAGCGCACAGGAGAAGCTATACCGGTTATTTTATCCTAAAATGATGGCTCTTGTAAGGCGATATATAGACCACGACGAACAAGCCGAAGAAGTACTCAATAATGGCTACCTGCGTGCATTTCAGAAGATAAAACAATACAATTTTCAAGGCTCTTTCGAAGGATGGATACGCAAAATCGTATTTCATGCAGTAGCAGATTACGTAAAACAAAACGCCAAATACTCTAACCAAATAGTACTTGTAGAAAAAGACGAACTGATACAGACCGACCATGCAGATAAACTTTACTACGACCAATTAGTGAAGCTTATACAATGCCTGCCAGATGCTACCAGAACAGTCTTTAACATGTATGTAATGGAAGGATTTACCCATAGAGAGATAGGTAATATACTAGGCATCAGTGAAGGAACATCAAAATGGCATTTATCAGAAGGTAGAAAAATATTGAAAGAAAGAATTGAAAAGCTGGAACTGAATATTAAATGACAGGCGCAAGACAACAAGCAGAGAACAACAATATTAAATTATTTATAAAATAATAAATTTATCCTTATGGATAAAAATTTCATCAAGATTGACGACCTCGTAAGGCAGCGACTTACGGGAGTGGAGGAGAAGGAGAAAAGCGGAGCGTGGATGAATATGCGCGATCTGCTGGATAAAGAAATGCCTCAGCAAAAACGCATCAGTATTTTCTACTGGCGTCGCATTTTCAGTGCGGTTGCTGTACTTTCTTTGCTAGGCTCAGTGTGCATAGGCGGAATGGAATTGTCGTCGTTTTACAAAAACGCTAACAACGAAACTACACCGTTAGCTGCTGCACCTACCGCTGCCGGCAATGATAACGCTGCTATGCTGGTGAGCGATGGTAATACTAATGCTACCCTTACTGGGGTGGGTACTAGTAATTCTGCTGGTCACACATCTGTAGATAATGCCATAAAATCGACTTCAACTGCTTCTATGCAGCCGGATGCAAATGGCTCTCGTAGTGCTACTAGTACAGATAACAATGGAATGGGAGATAACAATGCTATCGTAAATAGTCCTGTTACCGCCGCTGATGCAAAAGTCAGCACTAGCCACAGAAAAACTGCTACGCATGCTACACAGATCGCTAAAAGAGAAGCCAGCACTAACAGTAGTCAAACTAACAGCAGTACATTAGTAACCGCTGCAAATAGTGGCAATAATAACACTGGAGAAATTAAGGACAATAGCAACAAAATTGCTCACCGTAATCTTAAAAACAATACTAACAATACCGAAAACGCTACCAACAATAATACTGTTACTAAAACTGTGGCTAATAATACCACCAGCAACACAAATGGCACCAGTAGTCGCCACATAGCGGGTACAAACAAGTCAACAAGCCTGCAACCCAATAAAACAACTAACATTGCTGCTACTACCAATCAGGCAAACACTGTAGCTTCTAAAGATGCAACTGGCAATAGTAACACCATAGGTACAACTACTAATGGTTACGCCATAGCTGCCGCTGAGACTAAAAAAGCTACCTTACCCACTGCACAAAAAGAAGCTAAACTGGAAGTGCTTAATAGCAGTGCTCCTACTGTTGCCACTCCTGCCAACATTGGTGCAAAAGAAACCGCTGTACCAGAATTGCGTAACAATAACACAGACGACAAAATAGCAAATGCTACAGTAAACGAAAAAGCTAACACTGAAAAAGCACGCAATACTGCTGTCGTTACCGTAGGTACAACAGCAGCAACTACTGCTAAAATCGCCAACTCACCCGCAAAGGCTGCCCTTCGTAATGCTAAAGCAAACAAAGAAAAAGCAGAAAAACTGATAGACAACACGATAGGTAGTAGCACTATTGCCACCACAGGTGGTGTAGCTCCTAAGCCTAAAGCAGACGATAATAGCAATAAGCCCAAAAGAGTGATCACCAAAATTCAGGTGCATCAGCGCACTATTATGCTGTCGGCTAATGTATATGGAAACAGGATAGATACTATTTCTATTGAGAAAGTAAATGTGGACTTAGGATTCAGACCTTCAAGAAGTAATAGTGAGGAAGAATCACTGATTGCAAAAGCCAAAAACAACAATGCTGTTGAAAATACTGAAGCAGAAAACAAACAGGTTGGCAAAAACCATAAAACCGGTAGACATGCGGCTACTCCTGGTACTATATCCAATGGCAATCAGAAAACCCTAGCTCCAGCTGCAAAAGCAGGGAAAGGTACTTACAACAACAATAGTAATACCGACCCTTCTTCTCTATCAGCCAATCAGTCTGAACAAAACAACAGTTCAGAAGATGACAAATACGAAGAGATACTGCCAGGTGCCGCAACTACCAGCAACGAAAATACGCCTGAATCTGTTGCAAAAGAAAATGAAGCGGTAGCAAGTACTCCTACTGCCACTAAACCTACTGAGCAGGAACATAAGGGCATGTCGATGATTAAAAAACTGAGTGCGGCATTTAATGACGTTAAAGAAAGTGCCGCTCGGGCTCATTTAGTAGGTGGGTTAACTGCTGGTATCAACAGTAATTTCTTTGGTTCTAATAGCTTCAAAGGTTTTCACTTTGGTATGACTGCCAATCTGATATTCAACGATACTTGGAACATTATGACGGAAATGAAGTACTTCCATAGATTGAACAATAACCAATCTATAGAAGACAATTACTATTCATACACACCTGCTTTTGGCAATCAGTACAGCAAACAACTCTTGTTGAATTCTTACAGTTTCTCGGCACTGCACAGTATAGAAATGCCAGTAGCTATAAGGTATGCAAAGGGTAAATTTAATTTTTACTCAGGTGGCAACTTCCTGTATTCGTTCTCTATCAACACTGGTGCTGAAACTTTGCCAACATATAATGTAGCTCCGGTATTGGTAAATGAAGTAGGACCAGACAACACACCGAAGTTGAAAGAAGAGGATTTCAGAAGCAGATTTGGTATTGGGTACCTTTTCGGTTTCTCTTACAAACTGGCACCTAATGCTAGTTTAGATTTCCGCACAGTACAAACTGTTTGGGACAACTCAAATGGCACCGGTGCCAAATCAGTATCTGGTCAGTTATATAGAGCACCTTCTTTGCAGTTATCTATAATGTATCGTTTGGGCGGTAACCGTCATGAAGATTAGTTTTTATTTTTAAGTGTTAATTGCGGTGAAACCGGGAGTGTGCGCTCCCGGTTTTCTGTTTTTGGAGGCTAGTAATAGCTATGTGTAGTACATAATTGTAAGTCAATAGATAAAGGGTGTGGCTAAAAAGCTGTATTTTTCATGCGCACACCTGCTCTCATGGCAAAACAAAAAAAGAATACACCCGCCGATACATATACGCTACATAGTGATGTGAGGGTGT
>JBIKKS010000290.1:0-3735 GCA_044360235.1 Flavipsychrobacter sp.
GGTATAGTTACCGGTACCAATGTGGGTACGGCTAATATCACCTACAGCAGAGCAGCTGGTTGTATAAGTGTAACAATTGTAACTGTAAATGGTTGTGCTCGTCCGGGCATGACAGAAGGTACAGATGGCGACAACAGTGTGTTCAACGTATCTCCAAACCCTACAACTGGGGCTATCAACCTGACTACAGATGTGGCAGGTAAAGTAGTGATATATACAATAGATGGCAAAGAGCTACAACAGTACGAAGCGAAAGCAGGTACTACAGGTATTTCAATGCCAGCAGGTCTTAAAAATGGGTTATACATGCTGCGCTTTAATGGTGTAGATGGTAGCAGTAAAATGGTAAGATTAGTGTATCAGCAGTAAGAGAAACTAAAGTTGCAGGTGGCAAATTGTCACCTGCAACTTTAATAAAATCATCATCATAATATTTGAATTATATATCACAGAGATAGAGGTAAAATAATAAAAATGAATTTTCATCAAAAGGCTTTGAAATGGCAATTTTTGTATTAATTTTATCCCACGCAACCAAATTCAACATTTTTAAACTAAAACTTACTGTATGAAACTTAGGATTTTCACAGGCATGCTACTGGTGGTATTTTTATCAGTCTTCAATTCTCTAACTGCAAGTGCTCATAATGGCTGCAAAGGCGATGATTGCTGCAAGAAAACATGGCGTCACGCTCGTTGGGGTCACCAGTCATATTACTATGGCCCAGATGGTCACTATGCAAAAAACAAAAAATCTTGCTGCGATAATAGCGAGAAAAGTTCATGCTCTGAAGGTAAAAAATGTTGCTCTACCAACAACTTCGTAACAGAAAACGGTACTTATCGTCGCGCTCGTTACAATCAAAATTGCTGTGGTAATGGTTACCTCAGTGTTGATAACAAAAACAACGACTAATTTTTTCGATATTTCAAATACTGAAGAGCTGCAAAATTGCAGCTCTTTTTTTGTTGTATCAGGTAATAGTAACAAAGGTTCTACTCAAATTTGTTGTCTACTTTTAGCGTATTTTAGCACCATGAATCCAGTATTGTTTTTTTGTCTTCTTTTATGCAGTTTTTCATCATACTCACAAACCTACTGGCAACAACATGTAGCTACTAAAATTGATGTGCAACTAGATGACAATAACCACATGCTGCAAGCATATGAAGAACTCGTGTACACCAACAATTCACCTGACACACTAAAGTATATATACATCCATCTATGGGCAAATGCATACAAAAATGATTACACACCTTTTGCTAAACAAAAGGACCTAAACAAAAATTCAGATTTTTATTACTCCAAAATAGAAGACCGAGGGTATATAGATAGTCTACAGTTTACTGTAAATGGTGTTAGTACCGACCACTATATCTCTGCTGACGCACCCGACATAGCAAGAATAGACTTATCATACCCTTTATTGCCAGGAAAATCAATAAAAATCTCTACTCCATTCAGAGTAAAGCTACCCTTAGTATTCTCAAGAAGTGGACATACAGGACAGGCATATTATGTGTCGCAATGGTTTCCTAAACCAGCAGTATATGATAAAAAGGGCTGGCACCCTATATCTTATCTCGATCAAGGTGAGTTTTACAGTGAGTTCGGTTCTTATGACGTAACAATAACACTACCAGCAAACTATATATTAATGGCTACCGGTAACTGCGAAACAAATGAAGAAAGCAGATGGCTTGATTCATTATCTGCGGCAGCATTACCCGCTGATACGCTATACAAAACTAACTACCCAGCAAGTGATGCTAGTTTTAAAACTGTGAGATTCACAGAAAATAACGTACATGATTTCGCCTGGTTTGCAGATAAAAGATACATTGTAAGAAAAGACACTGTAATGTCGCCAGGTAATAATAAACAGGTAATTACCTGGTCGGCATTTTTGCCATCTTATCAAGAAAATTGGAAAAATGCCAATAAATATCTTAAAGACGCCGTTTCACATTATGGCAAATGGGTAGGACCATATCCATACAATACTATAAAAGCGGTACTGGGTGATATGAAATCGGGCGGAGGAATGGAATACCCTACTATCACACTTATAGACAAAGCTGGAAGTACTAAACTGAGCACGGTGGTGATACATGAAGCTGGGCACAATTGGTTTTATGGCATGTTAGGTAGCAATGAACGGTCGCACCCTTGGCTAGACGAAGGACTGAATACTTTTTACGAACAAAAAACAACCGATGCCATTAACCAAAGTAAAAAAAGAAAAAGGAATGCACTGGACGAGTCGCTAATCTATTATCAACTAGCCAGTACTGCCGATGATCAAGCTATAAATTCACACTCTGAGCACTTTAGAAACATTAACTATGGTGTAGATGTATATTACAAATCCACCCTGATGCTGCAATGGCTTGAGGAATATATGGGAGAAGAAGAGTTTGGGGCAGCAATGAAAAAATATTTCGATAAATGGTGTTTTCGTCACCCACAACCCGAGGATTTTAGAGCGATAATGGAGGAAAATTCCATAAAACCTATAGGTTGGTTTTTTGATGGGGCATTAAATACTAGCAAAAAAATTGATTACAAAATAACTAAGGCAAAGCGGGTAGAAGATAGCACAGTAGTAAAAGTGAAAAACAAATCTGAAATCGCAGCTCCATTGCTGCTTACTGCCTACCACAACGACAGCATAACTGGAAGTGTGTGGACACAGCCATTCAAAGGCAGCACAAAAGTGACACTAGCTACCAGTTACTGGAAC
Source organism: Flavipsychrobacter sp. (assembly GCA_044360235.1). Lineage (GTDB taxonomy): Bacteria > Bacteroidota > Bacteroidia > Chitinophagales > Chitinophagaceae > Nemorincola. Next base: position 2,748 of record JBIKKS010000290.1, read on the forward strand.
AAACTAAGAGTGGACGATGTAATTCCAGATGCCAAATCTACTAACAATGTATATCGTTCGGGCGCAATATTCCACCATTTTGGGCTAAAGTTAAAACCTGTTATTGGCGTAAATAGATCAGACAAAGATAAAATATTTATACTACCAGCATTTGGCAACAACAAATATGATGGTATCATGGCTGGTATTACAATGCATAATCTTACCATACCTGAAAACAGGTTTGCTTTTGTAATAGCTCCACTATTTTCATTCAACAATGAAACACTAAACGGCGTTGCATCTTTAGGTTATGCATGGCATCCTACAAAAGTATTTAGGGATATTTATCTGACTGTGGATGCAAAAACTTTCCATAACAACGAAACCAATACTAACCTCCAAAAAACTTTGTTTGCACGGTACATAAAAATCGCGCCTTCATTACAATTCATTTTACATCAATCAGACCCTCATAGCACTGTCACACGACTTATAGAGCTAAAAGAATATAACATTACAGAAAACTTGATAATAAAAGGAGTAGATTCCCTATCTGCACCTAGATTAAATACCCAACAAAACACATACGTAGGTATTAGGTATATGCATCGTAATGATAGAACCTACAATCCATTTAGCTACTCAGCCGATGCTCATGCCAATAACAATTTTGCAAAACTTAACCTAGTAGGCAACATAAAAATAGACTACAATAAACCAGGTAAAGCGATATATGTGAGAGGCTATTTTGGCAAGTTCTTTTCATTTAATGATGATCCATCGACTACTGAGCGATACTGGCTCAACGCTACCTACAGTGGAATAAATGATTATTTGTATGATGGCACCTACCGTGGCAGAAATGACAATGCAACACTGGCAGGACAACAAATTTCTACTTTACAAGAAGGGGGCTTTAAAGTGCCTGTGTTTAATGGAGTTTACCGCACTGACAACTGGATGGCAAGTGTAAATTTCAAAACTGACTTACCTCTCGGTAAGCTTC
>JBIKKS010000291.1:0-3733 GCA_044360235.1 Flavipsychrobacter sp.
GCAATACTGGAAATCATTAACCGCGGCTCAATATGAAGCTCATTTTAAAAAATCTGTCGATAGTTTTTTCACCTATATCTACGTTATAGATACTAACAAACCCGAGGACCTGATTCGGTGGAGAGATGAAATAGCTGATAAAGAATTTTTGGCAGAGGTGTTGCAAAATCTTGCTATCAAACTTATTGATGTACCCTGCTTCGACTGCTCGGAAGGAGGATATACAATAGGCTATTCGAGGAAGAGAAATAAAGTTGCGACGCTGATAGAACATGACTAGCAACTTTTGCCTTTTTTATTCAACTACAGTTACAATTGCCAATTTACAAATAAAGCAGTTACTACTTCAGTAATGAGATAGAAACTTAATCATCTATTTTTCTTTCGAAAAATACTCCAGTTAAAAAAGGTTTTAGTGTTGCTGGTATTGGGTTTGGGGTTGCTACCATTAACTACAGCATTAAATTCAGCTTCTGAAATAATACCTACATGGAGCAAAGCCATAGAAAAATAAGGCTCTAAATGAGTATAAGATTTTTCTGACATCCTATTCTTAAGTAACCTTTCTGTATCTGCAATAGTTTTGAATTTGTGAATCCGCTTTAGCGCAGCCATTTGTACATCATTATCTTTGTCGCTCAGTATGGCACACTCAAAAATCGGAAAATTGCTCAATTGGGCATCCTCGCCCAAAACCATTAAAGCTCTCACCCTATTGTCAGGAGATAATTGTTTAAAATCGAGAATGTCCATAAGCCAAGAATAAATGTAAATCTACTTTTTGTCGCCCGAGGCATTCTGCTTCTTCAACTGCAAAAATAAAAATAACGCGGCCAGATCTTCTACTTCCATTTGGGCAGCTACTGCGTGGTTTTCAGGATCTTTGTATATGAACTTAGAACCGTAATTATTTAGCTGCTGTGTAGTGAACCTTGCTGTATTGTCGTGTTTGCGATTATAAGTACCATGGCAGGAAGCGCAGTTTTTGCCATACAAATTTCTCCCCATTTCTAATACCCTGAACAGCTTTTCCTGCTGGGCGCCCGATACACCCTCCGGGTAGTTATATGCCTTCTTAAAACCTGTAGCACAGCTTACAAGCAGCAGCAGCACTACTACAACAAACAGCAGAAGAATACAACTTTTACCCATTACAGAAGGACATTTTATTACAAAATAACACCTGAATGGAGCAAGACCATTCAGGTGTCACAAAAAAGATTGGTTGCTAGTTTAGTTCTCTTTAATGATTTTCTGAGTGTATACACCACTGTCAGAGTACAATGTAAGTATGTACATACCTGCAGGCAAACCCGCAAGGTCAATACTCGAAACGTTTAATCCTACCGCTTTTTCAGTTGTCAGGGAGTTGTACACAACCTTACCACTAATATCGGTGAGGCTAATACCAATTTTAGATGCTTCTCCTACGTGGTACTGCACTATTACTTCGTTATAGCTAGGATTTGGGTAGCATGAGAAAACCAACAGACCAGTATTTGCCTTTACTTGTGGAACAGATGATGCGCCCAACGGGAATTGGGAAACCAATGGTGGATTCCCTGGATTAGGGCCCAAAGGAGAAGGAGCAATTCTCAAGTGGCGTTCCCCGTCCAAATTCTGCCATTTAGCACCCACTGTTGTAGTATAAGTGGTGGAGCTAACACTACTAAAATGTATATAATCTCCCTGAGTCCTTGTTTTGTTAATATCTAAAAGCAGGTAGCCACGCTTAGCTAAATCCAAATATTTCACCCAAGGGTTAGTAGTCATCATTGCAGCTGATCCACCTGGTATAGAAACTGCTGACGAAGTGACACTGGAAACAACAAACTCTGTAGCTACAGAACCAGCGCCTGTAGCAGACACATAAGTAGAATCGGCACCTGGCACGTCATTGGCCCAAGAGCTGTGTATGTCACCAGTAAGTACTACTACATCTTTGACGTTGTTTTGGTGTATGTGGTCAAGAACTCGATCTCTTTCTGCAGGGTATCCGTCCCATTGGTCGCCGTTGAGCACAGAACCAAAGAGCAAAATGGGTGCTATCATCACCTGATTGCCTATTATTTTCCATTTAGTAGAAGTATCACTCAATTGGGTTTTGAACCAATTCAGTTGCGTTGTGCCCAGCAATTGCCTACTGCTATTGGTCATATAAGCATTTGTAGGAGATACTAAGGTACCTAGAGTAGAATCTCTACCTTCCAGTCTAGTGTCTATCATAACCAGATTGAAAAGTTTGCCAAAGTTGAAATTGCGATGAATTATACTGTCATTTCCGGTTGCTATAGACCTGATGGGATTCCATTCGAAGTATGCTTTTTTTGAGAAGTTTTTCCTTGTAAACCAGTTTCCCTGTGTGGCAGGGTTGTGATTTTGGGCACTTGAGTACCAAGAGTTGTTGGCGGATTCATGGTCATCCCATACCATAATCATTGGATATTGTTCCAATACAGCACGGTAATCGTTTTCAAGTTTGTACTGTGATTGCCACAAACGGTAGTCGCCCAGAGTAAATGCGTCGCGGGTAAGAGGGTGAAAGCGACTAGTATCTCCAGTGCCGCCAGCACCGTATTCGTAATAATTATCGCCTAGGTGTACAATAGCAGATATATCATTGCGTTTAGAAATTTCGTTGTACACATTGAAAAAGCCAGCCTCGAAACTGGAACATGAAAAAACTGCAAGTCTTATGCTGTCAACATTGCCAACTGGAAGGGTTTTTGTTCTTCCGCATATTGAAAAAACACTACCGGTTTTGAATCGGTAATAGTACCAAGTATTAGCCGAAAGCCCTGTTACATCTACTTTTACGGTATAGTCGCGAGTAGAGTCTGTAGTGAAAGTACCTGAATTTGCGATGCTTGTGAAAAGAGTATCGGTAGCCACCTGCCAATCGACACTGATAGGAGCCGCAACCGAGGGGGTTACTCTGGTCCATATTATTACACGATCGCTTAGTGGATCTCCTGATGCTACTCCATGATAAAACGGTGCAAGCGCCACATTTACACTAGGCCGGACCGGCATGGGTGGCAATTGTGCCTTAGCAGTGAAAAAACATACTACGCTTAAAACTAGAATGAGACTCCCTTTCATAAAGAATATTTTTATGAGGGTAAATGTATTGAGCGTGTATAAACTTATTGACTAAAGTGTATTAGGCAATTATTAAAGAAACATGACCAAAATGTGCAAACCGACGATTTCTGTACTTAACAGTTTATCAAAAATATGCCTGTAGATAAAGCATGATGACCTTACCAACTATAATGAGAAACAAACTGATGCTATAGACAAAGCTATTTTGAGAAGAAGTGTTATAAGATTCAACTATCAACCTTTTATATCTGGTATTTCCTGATTGTTGGTGACTATTTTTTGATTTATACCTATAAAAAAAGGGCTGCCTCTGCTATTAGAGACAGCCCTTGGTTTTCGTACACTGCTTATGGCACTTTGTGCAGTTTTCGGGCACGCGCCTGCTTCAGTCAGCGCATAGTGGCAGGAAATTAGGGGTTGGTATTCAGCATTTTTATAGTGAGGTTTTTAGTAATTTAGTGATCTGTGGTTTTTAGTGTGATTTAGGTTTTTCTTTCATAGTGATAGTGCTAGTGTTTCCATGGCGATAGTTATCATAGTGTTTTCGTAGTGTGTGTTTGCAGCTATTTTTTCATAGTGATGGTTTAGTGTGTTTTCGTCATGTGTGTTTGACAATACAAATTTCCGA
>JBIKKS010000292.1:0-3722 GCA_044360235.1 Flavipsychrobacter sp.
CACCACCAAAAGCTGCCAGCACTATATTGTCTCCTTTGCGCAGTTTGTTTTCCCACTCCCACAGGCATAGTGGCAGGGTGCCATTGGTAGTATTGCCATAACGTTCTATGTTTACCATTACCTTTTCGGGCGATAGGTTCATGCGATCGGCAGTAGCTGTTATGATGCGTTTGTTGGCCTGATGTGGCACTAACCAGTCTACGGTTTCAGCAGTGAGGTTGTTGCGCTCCATTATCTCGGCAGCTACGTCTGCCATGTTTTTTACTGCAAACTTAAACACCGCTTGTCCTTCCTGATACACATAGTGTTCTTTGTTCATTACGGTTTCGATAGTAGCTGGTTTTACAGAGCCGCCAGCTTTCTGGTGCAGAAACACCCGACCGCTACCATCTGTACGCAGTATCGAGTCTACCAGTCCAAAACCATCATTGTTGGGCTCTAGCAATACCGCACCAGCACCATCGCCAAAGATGATGGAGGTTTTGCGGTCTTCATAGTTCATGATAGAGCTCATTTTGTCTACACCTATCACTATTACTTTTTTGTGTCTGCCTGTTTCAATAAACTGAGCACCCACAGTAAGCGCAAATATGAATCCGCTACAAGCAGCGTTGAGGTCGTAGCCCCAAGCGTTAGTCATGCCCACTTTGTCGCAAATAACATTTGCCGTTGCCGGAAACTGCATATCTGGAGTAGTGGTAGCACATATCACCATTTCTATCTCTTTGGGGTCAATGCCCTTTTTCTGCAACAGATTGTTGACTGCCGCCACTGCCATATCACTACTTCCTTTTCCTTCGCCCTTTAGTATACGGCGCTCACGTATGCCTGTTCGCGACTGTATCCATTCGTCGGTTGTTTCCATCATTGTTTCCAACTCGGCATTGGTAAGGATATAGTCAGGCACGTATCCGCCTACGGCGGTAATAGCAGCATTAGTTTTCTGCATTGAAAATTTAATTTGCTACAAAATTAATCGATTTTTCAGTAGGTAGTAGTGCGAAAAACAGAAACTATTGTGAAGATATTGCATGAGTATGTGTAGCTAATGCAGAGCAAAATATCGTAAACTGATCAGTAGTCATGCTATCTGCGCAAAATGATTCTGAAAGTAGTGCCTTTGCCCACTTCGCTGTTTCTGACAAAAATAGATCCATGGTGGTATTTGGCTATGATTCGCCTGGCAAGAGATAAACCTAGTCCCCAGCCTCTTTTTTTGGTGGTGAAGCCTGGTCTGAAAACATCTTTGACCTGATGAGCTGGTATCCCCTTGCCGGTATCCTGCACGTCTATAAATACTTGCTGAGGCTGGTTGGTGACAGATATACTGATACTGCCTTCGCCGCCCATAGCATCGAGTGCATTGCGTATTAGGTTTTCCATTACCCAGTCGAAGAGTGGTCCACTAATATTTACAGGTACCTCTGGGGTAGTGTTTCGCAAAGAGATATGCACCTTCTTGGGGCTGCGTTTTTGCATATACTCTACTATATTTTCCAGTCTGAGTATGAGGTTTTCTTCTTCCAGCTTGGGTGCGCTACCTACCTTGCTAAATCTGTCTGCTACTAGCTTCAGTCTGTCAAGGTCTTTTTGCATTTCAGTTACGGCTTCCAGATTGGCGTTGTCGTCGCGTAGCAGCTCCAGCCAGGCCTCTATAGAGCTAAGGGGAGTACCTAGCTGGTGAGCGGTTTCTTTAGACAGCCCCACCCATACCTGGTTTTGCAAGCTGCGGTGTGCAGCATTGAGTGCCAGTAATACCACTGTTAGAAACAAAACTATAATGGCCAGTTGCACATAGGGAAAGTACCTGAGCTGTGTGAGCAGGTAAGACTCGCCATAATAGACATAATCTTTACCGGTACCGTAGTCTACCTCTATTGGGTCGTGAAGCGATTTGTATTTTTTTAGTTGTTGTTGTGCAAAGTTGGGTGTGCCTAACGAGCTGCTGCTATCTATGTTTATTTTGTCTTTGATGTTGTCTTTTTCGTCAGCTATTATCAGGGGTATATTTTTGTTTTGTGCCATGGTATTGATGGCTACAGCAGTTTCCAGGTCTTTAGTATTGTTAGGATCTGAGAGTATTTTCAGTGCATCAGCTATTTCTTCTACCTTTTTCTTTTCTTCAATAGCCAGTTCACCAGCTAGCCTGCTGGTATAAAACAGCGATGCACTGACTATAAAAAGGGCAATGATTGCCAGGTAAGTTTTCCAATTGAGGTATTGCCGCATAATATATTGCCCATTGATAACGAATGGAACGTAAAAATATTATGATTTTGAAGGAATTACCATTATTTTTGCGAAGGAAACTTTTAACAATTCATGGATACGCAACATAATAATTACGGTACAGAAATAGACAACCCCAATGACATTGAGCTGAATAAGCCTAACAAGTCTCGTTTTTTGTTCCTGCTGTCATTCTTTGGTATATTTATATTTGCATGGTCTGGTTGCTACAACCTGTGGGAGCATAAGTATCAGAAAAACAATGATATTAAGGTTCCTGACAATACTTTATACGACCCAAAGTATAAATAAACCCGAAAGGACCCTTATCATATCATGATATTATGCCAACAGGATACAGCCGTTGTGATACTCAGCTACAACGGTGCTAAGTGGCATGAACTTTTTTTGCCCCTGATAGTTGCTGAAGCACACACCGGCTACGATGTGGTGCTGGTAGATAATGCATCTACCGACGACCTGTTGCCGTATGTGACTACTAATTTCCCCACAGTAAAGACACTACGAATAGCCGAAAATCATGGCTTTGCGAATGGCTACTACGAAGCACTGAAACAGATTGATGCAAAATACTTTGTGCTGCTCAGTGCTGACTTTGAGGTAACGGTAGGGTGGTTTGCACCGTTGCATACTGCTATGGAGCTCAACCCCATGTTGGCTGCCTGCCAACCCAAAATACGCTACTGGCGTGAGCGAGAGATGTTTGAGTATGCAGGGGCAGGTGGCGGATACATAGACAAATACGGTTATCTTTTTTGCAGAGGTCGCATCTTCTTTGATATAGAAAAAGACAATGGTCAGTACAATGATGATGTGGAAGTATTCTGGGCATCGGGTGGGTGCTTTATGGTACGCTCAGAACTCTATCACAAAGCAGGAGGGCTAGATAGCGACCTATATGCACACATGGAAGAAGTAGACCTGTGCTGGCGGCTGAAAAATGCAGGTTATAAAATAGGATACATAGGGTCATCGCTGGTATATCATGTAGGGGGAAGTGTGATAAGTTATGGCAGCTCACAAAAGCTGTATTACAACTTTCGAAACAACCTGATATTGCTGATAAAAAACGAAAAGGGTAGCAAATTAATTTGGCTTTTCCCGTTAAGGCTAGTGCTTGATGGTATTGCTGGACTCAGGTTGCTGCTCACCGGCAACCTAAAGCAGACAGTAGTGATTATAAAAGCACACCTGCACTGCTATAGGGAAATGGGGAAGTGGCTAGCCCGACGGAAAGAGTACAAAAAAATTATAACCACCCGCAACGAAGAGGGAATATACCCACGCAGTATAGTTTGGGACTATTTTTTGTTGCGCCGAAAGCTGTTCAGCAAACTAGGGTGGACCTCTAAAAAACTGTAGGCAAACATACACAGTAACCATAGCACCTTTTCATTCGCTACATTTGCAGCATATATTATGCGCATCGTTTTCAGGTTTATACTTATTATTTTATCCATTGCTACGGGTGG
>JBIKKS010000293.1:0-3710 GCA_044360235.1 Flavipsychrobacter sp.
ACATAATCTTTTTCTGCCTCTATGCTTTCGTAATAGATATCGAGTAGGTAGCCTAAAACAGCAAAGGTGTAAAAGCTAATGCCTACGGGCACTAATATGCCTAGTGATGATGCCTGCCAACGTGATAGCCCACCGATACTACCCAGAACAAAACTACTGTACTTGGTGTATAACAGCCCAGCACTAAGCACTACAGTGCCGGCTAAGAGCCACATCCATCGTTTGGTTTCGTGCTCAGTGCGCTGTATGAGCCGCCCGAATAGAAAGCTGATACTGATAAGTGCCATGAGGTAAAAAGGAAAGGAAACATGCAGCCAGCCATAAAAAAATAGACTTGCCGCCAGCAATACTAGATTGCGGGCATTACCATTTTTGTGCACTAACCAGTTGAGGAAGAGCACAATCAGAAAAAATATTCCGAATTCCTTGGTGTTGAAAAGCATAGCTGCCGGCAGTAGTTTATTTAGCTGCCAGTTTCTTCTGAATGCAAGTTACCATATCGCCTACATTGTTGAACTTCATTATTTCCATCAGCTTAAACTTGATGGCAAATTCTTTCTCTACACTATCCATTAGCAGCATGTGGGTAAGCGAGTCCCAGCCGTCAATATCGGCTGCTGTGGTTTCGTCAGTCAGTATTACTTTGTCTTTTTTCAGTATGTTACAGTATATCTTTTGTAGGTGTTCGTAAATTTCGTTTGAATCCATTGTTGTGTTTAGTTGATTGTTTTCTCCATCATTATCTTTCGATTGCAAAATAACAAATTTAATATAATGGGGTTGTCAGATTTCTTTTCTTGTACTTGCACAAAGCCAGCCTTGGTGTAGGCACTGCGAGCAGCCTCGTTGCAGCCCAACAGGGTTATTTGAGCCTTGGTTACAGCAGGAATGGTCGTTTTGTGTTGTGCCAGGTGTTCGTTTATCAACATTCCCGTTAGTCCCTTACCTCTGTAATGAGGGCTAGTGTATATGCTTTCTATTTGTAGTGTGCCTTGCGTACGGTCTATGTTCACGTCTTTTAGTGCTGCTATGGCAGGCATTGCTGCCAGTAGCACTGAGCGGTTGGTGTGGTACATCAGCAAATTGCTTTTCAGGGTGCTGCTTGCCATATTACCACCTTGCTCTACCCACGAGCAACTAGCGGCGGCGGGTATTCCGTTAACCAATGCTATGAGAAAACCGGGAATGTACAATTCTTGTCCTTCTATTTCTTCATCCAGCATATTGCTGAGCATTTCCAGAAATTCCTGCTCTGAAACACCTAGTATATTGCAGTAGCTAATGGTGTCGTTGCCGCTTTTTTCAGCCTCTGCAATGGCTAGCATCACAAATTCTTTATCGGCTATAGTAGCTTGTCTGACAGTGATGCTCATATAGCGATAGCGATTTGTTTAGCCAGTTCTTTACGGTCGGTTTTGCCGTTTATGTTTAGCGGCAGCGGTTTTACAAAGTGTATGCCTGTAGGTAACATATAAGCAGGCATCAATGATTTAAGGGTGTTCGTGATATCAGATTTGTTGGTTGCTTCGGTTTCTAGCACCAGTTCTATCTGGTTGATACCTTGTGGGTTGGTAGACACTATAGCTACCGCATTGTAGCCGAATGCTTTACGTGCATGGTGCTCTACCTCGGCAAGTTCTATCCTGAAACCTTGAATTTTCACCTGGTGGTCGCTGCGGCCGCAATAAATGTAGTTGCCATCGGAATGCAGCAAAACCAAATCTCCAGTGCGGTAATATCGCTCTCCATTCAAATTGAAAAAAGCAGTTTTGTTTTTTTCATTGTCCAGATATCCTGGTGTTACCTGATTGCCAGACAGACAAAGTTCACCCTTTTCACCTTTGGTTACGAGCTTACCTTCATCATCTACCACAATAGTGTTTACCTCCACCATAGGTTTGCCTATCCACACTACACCGTTGGTAGCACCTACTGTACCGGTAGTGTCTATTCTGTACCAAGTACAGAATATTGTAGCCTCGGTAGGGCCATATACATTGTCTATTGTGGCATTTGGTACACATTTGTGCCACTCCGTTACTAGGTCTGCAGGCAATGCCTCGCCACAAAATAGTGAGTAGCGAAGGTGTGGTAAGTGAATTTCAATAAAATATTGCCTCAGAAAAGATAAAATAGACGGCACCATCAGCGCAAATGTGATATTGTGCTCTTCCAGTACACTGTATACATTGGTAAACTTCATGCCCTTGTCGGGTAGGGTATACACACATGCACCTGCGCAGAGTGGCATCAGATAACTGACTACAGAAAGGTCGAAAGTAAGATCAAACATTTGCAGACATCGGTCTTGCGCCGTAAGCTGATACCCTATGTGATAAAAGCCCGTAGCAAAACTATCTACATTGCCATAAGTAATGGGTGTACCCTTAGGTATGCCAGTACTGCCAGATGTAAACAGGATATAGGCATAGGTGTTGCTGTAATCACCTTCAGATAGAATAGGTGAGTGGCCCTCAGTTGCCAATGATGACAAATCTATATAAGTAACATTGCCCAAATAGGGTGAAGCAGAGGAGCTAAGCACAACTTCTAAACCCGCTTGAGCAATAATTTGTTGTACTCGTTCTGCCGGATGACCGGGGTGAAGCGGAACATATGTTTTGCCTAACAACAGTATGGCTACAATAGCCGCGTAGGTGTCGGCAGTATCGCTCAGTACTAAGCCTATACGCTGTAGGGTAGCAGGGTTCGCCAACAATGCACGTTGTATACTACTTATGCGCCCAGCTAGCTGACTATAACTATAATAGCAGCCCTGAATGCATAGTGCATTGTGGCTGCTATTATTAATAATTGACTGGTATAGTTTGGATCTGAATGACACTTTTGTGAGGCCATTATTAGTATTGATAATAATGGTTCTGCAAATGTACTTATTAAGGAGTGTTACAAGTATTCATTTCTTTTTAAGCATACGTTAATGGTACACAAGCCCAATTGCGAGCAGATTATTCTACAATCACTGTTTTAGTTTCTATTGTGTGTGCACTGAAATAACCTATTGCTCCACCGGTTATATTGCTTACTGGGTTTGCTGGTGCAGCAGACTGGCTGTTGCCTGTGGCACTCTGGTCAAGGCTGTACCAATAACGATATATAGCTGGGTCTATGCATTGCATGTCCACTGTAACAGTGTCGCCGGGTTTTGCTTTGTCGGCATCGTCGTCTGAAAAAACAAACAGTTTGGCATAGTTTTTTTTATCGTTAGTATAGTCGTCGTTTGTTACAAATATGTTCTTCAGTTCTCTGCCATTTAAGTATTGTACGGCTCTGTAGCTATTGCCAAAAGCAGGTGGATCTGTAAATTCCAGATTGGCTAAAGTTCTTTCATCTCCAAACAACTGATCAGTTGTGATGTACAATGAATCGAACTTTATTTTCTGCGGCATTACAGAAACAGCAGTAAAATTGGCGCCGCCTGTAGCAATACTCAGTTCATAACTATGCCCCGGTGTGCCTGCAAAAGCTGCATCAAAATATACACCTGGCGAAAGCTCTGTGAGGGCAATAACATTGCCGTTCGTTTTATCCTTTATAGATATTACTGCGCCACTTACGCCCAAGGGTTCGTTGTTTTCGCTAAAGTTCTTTGTCTTAGATAGCAATACCCTGCAATTGCCTGTTACATCCGTAAGGATGCCTTCAACTACATATTTTTTGTCTGAATCTCTCAGTTTTACGTCTATCAC